>DATBYN010000477.1:0-17737 GCA_036513695.1 Bradyrhizobium sp.
TCTGGAGCGGGCGAAGGGGCTCGAACCCTCGACCCCGACCTTGGCAAGGTCGTGCTCTACCACTGAGCTACACCCGCATCCGAATGATTGGCGGCGATCGCTCGCCGGCAACGGCAGAGCTATGCCAAATGCGGCTTACGAATGCAACAGCCGGCACGAGGGTCGGAACGGGCCAAAAATCCCGATATCGCCGGATATGTCCCGAAATCGGCCCGAAACGGCCGGCGAGCGGCCATTGGCACGCCCCGCGACAGGAACCTTTGGGGAGCGCCCGACCAGCAGGCCGTGCGGCGATTCGGCCATCCAGGCGGCCGCGGTGCCGCCCGGAGCCGATTGAAATTTCCGGCCAAACCGCCAATTAGGTGAGCAGAACTCCTGAATCATCCGACCGGGCCGTGCTAGAACGAGCCCGATCTTCGAGACACCAGGCGAGGAATCCCGTGACGATAGTAGAGCAAGGCAGCGGACCGGCGCCGCACGTGGCGGCCGATCTGATCAAGGAGACGACCACCCAGACGTTCGTAAAGGACGTCATCGAGGAGTCAAAACGCCAGCCGGTGCTGATCGATTTCTGGGCGCCATGGTGCGGCCCCTGCCGTCAACTCACGCCGCTGCTCGAAAAGGCCGTGCGCGCCGCCAAGGGCAAGGTCAAGCTGGTCAAGATGAACATCGACGAGCATCCGGCGATCCCGGGCCAGATGGGGATCCAGTCGATCCCCGCCGTGATCGCCTTCGTCAACGGCCAGCCCGCCGACGGTTTTATGGGCGCGATCCCGGAAAGCCAGGTGACGGCGTTTATCAACAAATTGACCGCGGGCGTGCCTGGCGCCGGTGAGCCCGATATCGCGGAAATCCTCAAAGAGGCCGAAGCCGTGTTAGCGGAAGGTGATCCTGCCACCGCCGCGCAAATCTATGCCGAAGTGCTGGCGGCGGACGCCACCAATATCGCAGCGCTCGCCGGGCTCGCCAAAGCCTACATGGCGACCGGCGCCATCGAGCAGGCCAACCAGACGCTTGCCATGGTGCCGGAATCCAAACGCAATGATCCGGCGGTGAAGGCGGTGCAGGCGTCGATCGATCTCGCCGAGCAGGCCAAGGCGCTCGGCCCGGTGACCGAGCTGGAACAGAAAGTCGCCGCAAACCCGCTCGATCATCAGGCCCGATTCGATCTTGCGACCGCGCTCAACGCCTCCGGCAAGCGCGCTGAAGCGACCCAGCGGCTGCTCGAAATCGTCAAGCGCGATCGCAAGTGGAATGAAGACGGCGCGCGGAAGCAGCTGGTGCAATTCTTCGAGGCCTGGGGCCCGACCGACGAGGCCACCATCGAGGGGCGAAAGCGGCTGTCGACGATCCTGTTTTCGTGAGGAAGCATATTCCGGAACGAGCATGCCCTCGACCCAGAGGGTGGGGGGCGGACACCGGTTTTCGCGAAGATGATACGCGCACAAAGTAAGAAGTGTCACGCACTAGCCGCGGGGCTGTAGATGCCGATCAATGCCGAATACCGCGGGCCCGGCGACCTTCCCGAGGTGATCCCGGTATTTCCGTTGCCCGGCGCGCTGCTCTTGCCGCGCGGCCAGATGCCGCTCAATATTTTCGAGCCGCGCTATCTCGCGATGGTGGACGATGCGCTGCGCGACGGCCATCGACTGATCGGAATGATCCAGCCGGACGTTACCCACTCGCCGAACGAAGCCAGGCCGGCGCTGTTTCGTGTCGGCTGCGTCGGGCGCATGACCCAACTCGCCGAATCCGGCGACGGCCGCTATATCCTCGAGCTCACCGGCATCTCGCGCTTTCGGGTGATCGAGGAAATGACCGTGCTGACCGCGTATCGGCAGTGCAAGGTGGATTACTTCCCCTATATCGACGATTTCACCGCGCGCAAAGGCGAGGAAGCGGTCGACCGCGAAGCGCTGCTCGGGGCGCTGACGGATTTTCTCAAAGCCAACAATCTCAAGGTCGACTGGGAAGGCGTCGAGAGCGCGCCCAATGAGGCGCTGGTCAACGCGCTAGCGATGATGTCGCCCTATGGTCCTGCAGAAAAGCAGGCGATGCTGGAAGCGCCCGACCTGAAAACCCGCGCCGAGATTTTGATCGCGGTCACCGAGATGGATCTCGCCAAGAAACGCACCAGCGGCGACCCGCCGCTGCAGTAGTCAAAAACGTTTGGCTTGCTCAAGGCAACTTCCGTCGGCCCAAAAAGATATGGACCGGAAATGACAGCGCCACGGAAATCCCTGCGGCGATATGGATCCAGCTCATCCAGGGCCGCACGGCTTCCGACCCAAGATAATAAAGTCCAAAGGCGGTGACGATCAGCACCGCATTGAACGCAACCATGACCGATCCCGAAATGCGATTTTTCGCGGCCCGCCACGAGCGCAGCAGATGGATCGGGATCAGGGCACCCAGCAACAACAACGTGATCATCGCGGCGCCGCCGTGTACCATCAGCATGGTGGCAGCTAGCTGCTGCCAGATCTCGTCGGGCGAAATGTCCTTTTGCCAATCCGCGACCAGCCACACGGTGCCTGTCAGGAACAGGACCGCGAAGGCCGCGTAGATCGATCGGCGAAATGTGCGTTTAAGCCGCAAGGTGTACTGAATGCCAGTCGGGGGTGATGCGAACGTCGCCGTCGGTCGAAACCAGTAGCGCACTCGCGTTGTAATGCTCAAGCAATTCGGACACCTCGGTCCCGGCAATCATGACGATTTTTGTCAATGCGTCGGCGACCATGCAGGACCGCGCGCGCACGGTCGCTCCATCGTTCGCTTCAGTTGGTCTGCCGGTTAAGGGATCGATGATCGCCGACCCCGACGTTTCCGCCGACTGAAACAGATCGAAGCGACGCGCCGTCGAGGCCAGCGCTTCGTCGGTGATCTCGACGGCGCAGATCAGACGGCGGGGATCCCGCGGATGGCGAATATGCACGATGTGCGGGTCTTGCCCGAAAGCGGCGAGATCGCCGCCGGCGTTCACCATTCCGCTTGAGATGTCGAAGCCGCGTAACGCCGCCAGCGCACGGTCGACGGCAAACCCTTTTGCAATTCCGCCGAGATCGATCCTGACATCGGGATATCGAAAACGGACGACGTTTTCGGGAAGCAGCTCGATCGCATCGAACGATCGCGCTTCCGTTACGATTGCGGCATCGCCCTCCAACCGCGGCAGCAAGCCCATGGTCTGCAACGCCGGCGCAATCGCGACGTCGAAAATGCCTTTTGTCTGGCGATGCATTTCAACGGCGACTTGCAGGACCTGGAACGTCCAGGCGTGGACCTTGACGGGCGGAAGCGAGGTTTCGCGGTTCAGGCGGCTGACGTCCGAGTCCGGTTCGTGAAAGCTCATCAGCCGATGGACGCGCGCGACGGCCTCGAACGCGGCGTCGATGGCGGCGTCCAGCTCGGAGCGGGCCGCGCCTGCGGCCTCGATCTCGACAAACGTGCCGAGCAGCGGCCGCGCGCGGCGGACTTTATCGGAGGCGGTTGCCATAGGCTGCCAATACTCTCTTCACACCTTCGGTGACATGCGTCGACGACAAGGTCGCGCCGGAGATATTGCGGATGTCGCCGTTGATCTTGAGCGCGCTGCCGCTGGTCTTGCCCACGAACTGCGCGAGCCAGCTCGGGCTCCTGATCTCGCCGCCATAGGACTCCCGGTATTGCAAGATCTCGACGCTGTGGACGGCGCCGCTCGGCGTCAACGCCACCGCGTAATCGATATAGAGGTGCTTTCCGACCACCCGGTCGAAGACGAAGAAGCCGGCGACGTGGCCGCCCGCTTCGGCCTTCCAGACCCGGCCGGCCTGCACTTCGGTGAAATGCGCCGACGGGAATGCCTGCTTCTGCGCTTCTTCGATCGAGAGATACTGCACCGCATAGGCCGGCGAGGCGACCGAGACGATCGCTGCTGCCGGCAGACTATATCGAACCCATGTCATGATTTCGTTGGCTCCAGGATCAAAAGAAGAGATCAAAAGAAAAATCCGACGCTGCCGAGGAACGAGTCCGAAAGCGCGCCGGTGATGCTCTTGTCGATCACGCGTTGATAGGTCGCCTTTAGCACCAATTTGGGCGACGGGAAGATCGCGAGGCCCGCGGTGTGGAATTGGCGCTGGCCGGCACCGGTCGGCGCATTGGCATCGGTACCAGCAAAGCCGCCGGTCTGGAAATTCTCATAGGTGTAGCGATAGAACGGCACCGCCTCCCAATCGCTGTTCAGGATCGTCCCCATCGGGATGTGATAGGCGATCTCGCCGGAATAGCCGAGCATCGACTTGCCGACATTGTTGGTCGGGTCGGTATCGTTGTTGGCGCGCAGGTTTTCCGGATGGCTGAAATCGACGCGAACATATTCGCCGCGCAGCTCGAGGCCGGTTTCGGGCACCCGGTAGCGGGCCTCAACGTCGAATATGCCGACATTGGTATGTCCGAGCAGAACACCCGTATCCGCATAGGCGCCGCGCGGGGTTATGTTGGGACTGAAGTAGCCGCTGACGCTTCCGGCGAAGCCGGGCAGGGCTGCCGGACTGAAATCCAGCCGTCCGGCATAGGCGAGGGTATCGTTGAGCTGCGCAAAACCTCCGCGCACCGGACGCGAGAAGCCGAGCGCGTTAAGGCCGTCAATGCCGGCCATATAGCCTGCGGGGAAGGGCGGAACGGTATTCGCAGCGGTGCGCAGGCCAAAATCGCCGCCAAAGTCCTCAAGGCTGGAGGAGACCTGGACCTGATAGCTCAGACCGTCCACGATGGTCCCGTAGACGCTGCTCGCGCCTGCGAACCACGTGGACGGAATAAGGCCATTATAGATCTCGGGCCGGTTGACGCTGTAAAACTGGGTCGGCTCGTGGTGCTGATTGATATAACCGATCGGCACCAGGTCGACGCCGGGTGCGCGCCAGTTGAATTGATCGACAATCTTGAAGTCGACCCAAATCTGCTCGATCTCCGCCGTGCCATGCAGCTTGTCGTCGGCGTCAAAGCCTGAACCGGCGTGCTCGAACTCGATCTCGGCGTTGAAGATGATGTTGTCGGTGATCGCGTAGGTCGGCAGCAGCACGAAGCGCGCCGCATCGAAGCCATTCTGCCACGCGCCGCCGGCGGCGGGGTTTTGCTGCGCGCCGAATTTGATTTCGCCGTAGGCACCGATGCTGAGACCCGCAACCGGCGCCGGCGCCAAACCGAGGATCGGTTTGTCCGGCGCAGGCGTCGAAGCATCAAGCGGCGGCAATTTCGAAGCGTCGAGCGGCTTCGACTTGGATGCCGGCTTGGCCTTCGGATCTAGTTTGCTCTGCGGGTCCTGTTTGCTCTGCGAGGCTCGCGGCTGGTCGGCTGGCACCGCCGCATTGGCATTCTTCGGCGATGCCGGAGTAGCCGCCGATTTCGCGCTCTTGTCGATGGCAGGCGCCTGTTTCTGCTTGAGCTCGGCCTCGAGCGTCTCGATGCGCTGCTCCATCTTTTCCAGCTTCTTCAACAAAATTTCGTTGCTGTCACCGTCGGCCGCGCCGGCGCTGCCGCATCCCATGATCGATATCGCAGTTGCCGCGAGTAGCGCCCTTCGCCTCGTGCGACGATCCCTTGGCAATTTCGACGCAGGCAAGCACGGAAAGCGGTGCGACGACATGACGACCCCCAAAAATCCGCGGAAATCAGGGCTCCGCGACGCTGGGGCAACTAACACCGTTGCAAAATATTTTTGGAATCAGAAATCGGTTAGGCGACTGGAATCTCTCC
The DNA here is from genome assembly GCA_036513695.1 of Bradyrhizobium sp. GTDB lineage: Bacteria > Pseudomonadota > Alphaproteobacteria > Rhizobiales > Xanthobacteraceae > Bradyrhizobium. Next base: position 5,737 of record DATBYN010000477.1, read on the forward strand.
ACTTTAGAATTAGAACAAAACTAAAGTGAGAAGATTGAAAGCTAGAACCATTCTAGGTCGTTCGACTCGACGGCATCGTGAACGCGTCGCGAATGCCGAAATGATATGAAGGCCAATCAAGTCCGAATTTGAGAGCATCTAAATCATAGCTGTTGACGCTCTCTTCGACGCGCCGTTATTTGAAATAAGGATATGGGGTTTGCTTTGATATCGCGGGGAAGCAGTGCGGGATAAGCCGAACGAACGAGATCGGCAAGCCGCCGCGCCGCCGACCACAAGAACGCAGCGAACGATCTCGAGCCGCGATCTTCTCGGGGGTGACAGGATGATCATCATTCGTCACGAGCAGGAGGATTATCGTCTGCAAGTGACGGCGGCGGGCAAACTCATCCTGACGAAGTAGACGGATCGCCCGAGCCATTTTCGGACAAAGCGCGAAGCGCAGCAATTCATCAGCCAGTCACCTTTGCCATCAAGGCATCGGCAGCCAGCCAATACCGAGGTCCCGTCGCGGACCAAACGGGGGCTGGCCATGCACGACACATACGCACCAGATATAACTCGGATCGTTAGCGCAAACGCCGCGTCGGAACGACGGAAGCGTTGGCACATGAGCGTGGCCTTTGCGGCCATTCTCTCGCTCGTTAGTTTCGCGGCGTCCGCCGAAGAATCGATGTTCGCTTATGTCTACACCACCGATTTGCTGCCGCAGGGCGCCAAGGAGGTCGAGCAATGGATGACGTGGCGGCACCAGAAGATCGCCGGCACCTACGATCAGATCGAGGGACGAACCGAGTTCGAATACGGTCTTACCGACCGGCTGCAAGTGGCGCTCTATCTCAACTACAACTGGACGCAGGCCTATCACAACGGTCCGTTCGGCGCGACGACACCGCCGGAGCAATTCGCCGACTTCTATCCGGGCCCGGACGATCATTTTAACAAGGCGCGCCTGGTCGGCGTTTCCGGCGAGGCGATCTACCGGATTCTAAGCCCCTACACCGACGTCTTTGGCCTCGCGTTGTATACCGAGCCCACCGTCGGCAAGAACTTCTTCGAGGTGGAAAACAAGATCATCGTGCAGAAGAATTTCCTCGACGATCTGTTGACGGTCGCGTTCAATTTCACCTACGCGCCGGAATTCCGCAACCTCTTGGACCCGGCGGATCCGACCGGGACTGCGACCAGCTGGCAAGAGGAAACCGACATCAACTATGCGCTCGCGGTTTCCTACCGGTTTATCGAGAACTGGTCGGCGGGCTTCGAGTTCGTGAACGAGCATGAATATAACGGCTTTGTATTCAATCACGAATCGAACAGCGGTTACTATCTCGGCCCCACCCTGCATTATGGCGGCGAGAGATTCTTCGTCACCATGACGGCGCTGTGGCAGATGCCGTGGGCGAGCGCGCACAGCGACACCGTGCCGGGCGCGCTGGTGAACGGCTACATCCTCGACAACGACTTTGAAAGATTCCGCTTCCGGCTCAAGGCCGGCTACACGTTCTGAGGTACAATGACATGAAGACAAGTCCATGGGCGCTGATCCCGCTCGCCGTCGTTTCGACGTCCGCTCACGCCACCGCCTATCTCACGGTCGAACAGGCGCAACGCGCGATTTTCCCCGGCGCGACCTTCGCCGCCACCTTGCAGCCCAACGTTTGGCGAACGTCCAATGGCGGAGTTTTCGTCGTCGACCGGGTGGTCGGCAAGCATGAGTTCATCACGATGGCGGTCGGCGTCAACGCCAACGGCACCGTCAAGCAGATCGAGATCATGGACTATCGGGAGTCGTATGGATACGAGGTGCGCGACGCCTCATGGCGGGCGCAGTTCGTCGGCAAGAGCGCGAACTCACAGCTCGAGTTGGACGCCGACATCAAAAATATCAGTGGTGCCACGCTGTCATCGAAGCACGTCACCGACGGCGTAAAACGCATCCTTCAGAAGTATGCATCGAGCCTGAAGGGCGGATAGCGCACCGGCTTCGAGCGCCAACTATCCCGCGCCAAACGCAAGCGCGATATGGTAGGTCGCAAGGCTCGCGACATAGGCGAGCGCGAGCATGTAGCCAAAGGTCACCGCCATCCATTTCGAGCTTCCGGTCTCGCGGCGGATCACGGCCAGCGTCGAGGCGCATTGCGGGGCGAAGATATACCAGGCCAGTAGCGACAACGCGGTGGCGAGGCTCCACTTCGTGGCGAGCACCTGGCCGATCTGTTCGGCGGCTTCCTTGCCGCCCTCGATCGCATAGACCGTACCGAGGGCTGCGACCGCGACTTCCCTCGCGGCCATGCCGGGGATGAGCGCGACCGCGATCTGCCAGTTGAAGCCGAGCGGCGCCAGCAGCGGCTCGATTGTCTTGCCGATCATGGCGGCGAGGCTGTAATTGATTGCGGGGCCTTCGGCGCCGGCCGGCGGCGGCGGAAACGAGGCCAGAAACCAGATCAAGACCATCATCGAGAAGATCGTGGTGCCGGCCCGCTGCAGAAACATTTTTGCTCGCGTGTAGACACCGATGGCGATGCTTTTCAGACGCGGCATCTTGTAATCCGGCAATTCGAGCATGAACGGGGCCGGCGCGTAGTCGCGCAACATGAAGAATTTTATCAGGAACGAGACGCCGAGCGCGCTGGCGATCCCCACCGCGTAGAGGCCGAACATGACAAGGCCGCGCAGATCGGCCCAGCCCCAAATCTGCTCGGCGGGGATGAAGGCCGAGATGATCAGCGTGTAGACTGGAATGCGCGCCGAGCAGGTCATCAGCGGCGCAATCAGGATTGTCGTCAGCCGGTCGCGGCGATTATCGATCACCCTTGTTGCCATGATACCGGGGATGGCGCAGGCAAAACTCGAGAGCAGCGGGATGAAGGCGCGGCCATGCAGGCCGGCGCCGCCCATGATGCGATCCATCAGGAACGCCGCGCGTGCCATGTAGCCGAAATCTTCCAGGAGCAGGATGAACAGGAAGATGATGATGATCTGCGGCAGGAACACGATGACGCTGCCGACGCCTGAAATCACCCCGTTCTGGAGAAAGCTTTGCAACAGGCCTGCGGGCAAGGTGTTGTGGACCAATTGGCCCAACGCGGCGAAGGCGGCCGACAACAGCTCCATCAACGGCTGCGCCCACGCGAACACCGCCTGGAACATCACAAACAGGATAGCCGCCAGAATGGCGAGCCCCGCCACCGGGTGCAGCACCACGGCGTCGACCCGCGCCGTCCAGGTATCGGGTTTCGCGGGCAGGCTCACGGTCGCCGCGATGATGCGGTCGGCCTCGCGCTGCGTCGCGCGCAATTCCGCGACCGAAAGCGGCTGCCAGCGATTTTCCTGTAGGGGTGCGGATTGCGCCGCGATCTCGTCAGTCCGCCGCAACAGTTCGGCGGTGCCGCCCTTGCGCACCGCGATCGACGTCACCACCGGTATGCCCAATGCCTCGGACAGGCGGTCGACATCGACGGTGACGCCGCGGCGGGTGGCGATGTCGAACATGTTGAGCACCAGCATCAGCGGCCGGCCGGTGCGCTTGAGCTCAAGCACCAGACGAATGGTCAATCGCAGATTGGTGGAATCGGCAACGCACAGCACGAGATCCGGCACCGCTTCGCCGGCGGTGCGCCCAAGCACGACATCGCGGGTGATTTCTTCATCGGGACTGCGGCCGCGCAGTGAATAGGTGCCGGGCAGATCGACCACCGACACCTGCCGGCCGCGCGGCGTGACGAAACCGCCTTCCTTGCGTTCCACCGTGACGCCGGGATAGTTCGCCACTTTTTGACGGCTGCCGGTCAGCGCGTTGAACAGCGCGGTCTTGCCGCTGTTAGGCGTGCCGACGAGGGCGAGATGCATCAGTGGTGCTTCCATTGCGGCGATCCGGTTCCGTCAGGCGACGATGACGGCCATCGCCTCGCGTCGCCGCACTGCAATTGTGACATTCTCTATGCGGACCGCGATCGGGTCGCGTCCGACAATGCCTTCGTGCAGCACCTCAACCCTGGCACCCTCCACAAAGCCGAGCTCGATCAAACGGCTTTCCAGCTCGATCGCAGGAAGCGCGGAGTCAGCGTTAACGGCGGCGAGATGCTGGATCACGCCGGAGTAGCCACGCTTGGCCAATCCCAACGGCATCTGCGGGCGCGCATCGGTCTGGTTACTGCTTGCCATGGTTTGTATTTTCAATCGCGGGCTGAGAGGTCAAGCGTGACGATCGGAAAGCGGCCTACCTTAGAGAGATTATAAGTTCGCGGCCCGCCGAGTAACGAATGCGTGCGCGACTTTTGAACACTGTGTTTGAAGAATGATGAAAGGATTGAGGGATCATGCGGCTGAAGATGCGCCGTTTATACGCCTTAGCGGGCGCGGTATTCGCCGCGACCGGCGTTGGCCATGCGCTCGCGCAGTCGGGTCCACTTTCGGGCACCGCCGCGTTCGGCGACTGGCGCACCGATCGGCCGGGCGTGAGCCGGCTGATAAGGCCTGAGGATCTGCCGCGGCCCGGGGCAACACCCTCATCCGCTAACGTCTCCCGTGTCGTCAAGCGCCCGTCGGATGCGCTGCCGCAAGTGCCCGCCGGATTCAAGATCGAACTATTCGCCGAGGGGCTGAGCGGACCGCGCCAAATGCGCCTGGCGCCGAACGGCGATATTTTTGTCGCAGAAACCGGCGCGGGAAGAATTCGCGTATTGCGGGCCGCCGACGGCGCTTCAAAACCTTCCGGGAACGAGATTTATGCAAGCGGGCTAAGCCGACCGTTCGGGATCGCTTTTTACCCCGACGGCGGCAATCCCCAATGGGTTTACGTCGCCAACACCGACAGTGTCGTCCGCTTTCCCTACAAAGTGGGGGATCTCAAAGCCACCGGGAAGAGCGAGACCGTCGTCGCCGAATTGCCGCACGGCTACGGACATTCGACCAGGGACATCGTGTTTACGCGGGACGGCAAGCGGATGCTGGTATCGGTGGGCTCAGCCAGCAACGACGCGGAAGGAATGGGCAACCCGCCGACGGGATTGCCAGCGTGGAACGACACGCACCCGCCCGGCGCGAGCTGGGGCAGCGAGCAAGACCGCGCCGATGTGCTGATGTTCGATCCTGACGGAAAACATCCGGCCATCTTTGCCAGCGGGATCCGCAATTGCGTCGGGCTTGCGGTTCACCCGTTGAGCGGGGATGTGTATTGCTCGACCAATGAGCGCGACGGTTTTGGCGACAATCTGGTGCCGGACTATGTGACGCGCGTGCGCGAAGGCGCGTTCTACGGCTGGCCCTGGTACTATATCGGCAACAACGAAGATCCGCGGCACGCCGGCCAGCGGCCCGATTTGAAGGGCAAGGTCAGCGTGCCCGACGTCCTGATCCAGGCGCACTCGGCCTCGCTGGGACTCACATTCTACAATGGCAGCGCGTTTCCAGGCGAATATCGCGGCGATGGGTTCGCGGCCGAGCACGGCTCATGGAACAGATCGAAACGCACCGGCTACAAGATCATCCGCATTCGTCTCAAGGACGGCGTCCCCACCGGCGAATACCAGGATTTTGTTACCGGCTTTGTCATCGATGATTCCAAGGTGTGGGGACGACCCGTTGGCGTCGCGGTCGCGCATGACGGCGCACTGCTGTTCTCCGAAGACGGCAACGGTACGATCTGGCGGGTGACGCGCCAATAAGACCTAATTGCCGTAGTATCCTGTGAACGCCAGCGCGAGCAACGCGCAACTATCCGTTTCGATCGGATATGCTACAGCAGCAAATTGATCTAGCCGGAGACCAACGCATGAGTTCCCCCGAACGCCTTGAAGGCACCGTCGACCCAAAACTCCTGGAAATTCTGGTCTGTCCGCTGACCAAGGGTCCGCTGGAATTTGACGCCGCGAGACAAGAATTGATCTCGCGTTCCGCAAAACTCGCTTATCCAATCCGCGACGGCATTCCGATTATGCTGCCGGAGGAAGCGCGGAAGATCGAGTGAGGATCGAAACTCCAATTTTGCTGTCGTCCCGGCGAACGCCGGCACGACGTAAACTACAACGCCTCGCCCTTCAACAGCCGCGGCACCTCGCCCGTGAGCCCGGCGGCCTGGCGAATGAAAAGATTTTTCAGTGGCGGCGTACGATCGACTAGCCCCAAGCCGATATCGCGCACGGTGCGCAACAGCGTCGACCGGTTCGAGAACAGCAGATTGAGCGAGTTGGTCGCAAGCCCCATCGCCATGGTGTCGAACCGCCGCCAGCGCTGATAGCGCTCGAGCACGTCGGCCTGGCCGAGATCGATCCCGAGCCTTGCGGCGTCGACCACGACCTCGGCAAGCGCTGCGACATCTTTCAGGCCCATATTGAGCCCCTGCCCCGCAATGGGGTGAATCACATGCGCGGCGTCGCCGATCAGTGCCAGCCGTTCGCCGATGAACGAGCGCGCGACGAAATAACCCAGCGGAAATGCGCGCGGCTTGTCGAGCGCCTTGACCTCGCCGAGATGCAGCCCAAAGCGCTGCTCGAGTTCGCCATGAAACTCCTCTTCGCTCAGAGCGACGATGCGTGCCGCCTCAGCGCGCTTCTCGGTCCACACCAGCGACGAGCGCTGCCCGGTCAGCGGCAAGATTGCAAAAGGTCCGGAGGGCAAAAAATGTTCTTCGGCGCGGCCAGCATGATCGCGCTCGTGGCCGACGGTGACGACGATGCCGGCTTGATCGTATTCCCAGCCATGGGTGGCGATCCCTGCCCGCTCGCGCAGTTTTGAGCGCGCGCCGTCGGCCGCCACCAGCAGGCTCGCCGCGATCACGCGACCGTCGGCAAGCGTCACGTCGACGCCATCGGTGCGCGAGGCAAAATCCGTCACCGCGGTCGCGCTGAGTTCGACGCCCTCGGCCTCGGCGCGCGTGGCCAGCACGTCGATCAGGTGGCGGTTTTCGAGCATATGGGCGAACGGTTCGCCCGGCTCGACATCGCCTGCGAACGTCAGGAACACCGGACGGGTCGCGTCTTCCAGCCTGGAATCGGTGACGACCATGTCGAGGATCGGCTGCGCGTCTTTTGCGACCTGTTCCCACACCCCGACCGCCTCGAACAGCCGGCGGCAGGCGGCGACGATGGCGGTCGCGCGCGGATCGCGGCTTGGCCTTTGGCCCAGCGCCGGATCGGCGACAATGATCGGAATATCGGCGCCAAGGCCCTGACGCAGCGCCAGCGCCAGCGCCAGCCCCGCGAACGCGCCACCGCAGATAACAATGCTTCGCTGTGCCGACATCTTACTCACTCACGCCATCAGACTATGCTTGCTACATGACTATAGCTGGGCGAAACAGTGACACTAAGCAAGGGTCGTTCACCCTCTGGGTTGCCGACATATCGACCGCATCGAGAGCATTACCATGTCCAAAGGGCTGATTGACCTGATTTCCATCCTCGATCTCGAGCCGCTCGAGGTTAACCTGTTTCGCGGCAACAGCCCGAAGACCAGCTGGCAGCGGGTGTTCGGCGGACAGGTGATCGGACAGGCGATGGTGGCGGCGTGCCGCACCGTCGAAGGCCGGCTGCCGCATTCGCTGCACTGCTATTTTATCCTCCCCGGCGATCCGCAGATTCCGATCATCTATGAAGTCGAGAGGCTGCGCGACGGCAAGAGCTATTCGACCCGCCGCGTCACCGCGATCCAGCACGGCCAAGCGATCTTTTCGATCATGGTGTCGTTTCATGTCGAGGAAGAAAGTGCGTTCGACCATCAGGACAAGATGCCCGACGTGCCGCCGCCGGAAAAACTCAGCGCCGAGGAGGTTGTAAAGCAGCCGATGTTCCGCGAGATGCCGGAATTCATCCGCCGCTACTACGAATCCGATCGCCCGATCGAGCTGCGCCCGGTCGAGCTCGGGCGTTATTTCGGCCAGCAGATCGAGGACGGCCGCATCCATGTCTGGATCCGTACCGCCGCGAAACTGCCCGACGACCCGGCCACGCATATGTGCGCGCTCGCCTATGCGTCGGATTTCTCGCTGCTCGATGCCGTGATGGCGCGTTACGGCCGCACGCTGTTCGACAAGCGCATGATGCCGGCGAGCCTCGATCACGCGATGTGGTTTCACCGCCCGTTCCGCGCCGACGAATGGCTGCTTTACGCGCAGGATTCGCCGAGCGCGCAAGGCGGCCGCGGGCTGACGCGCGGATTGATCTTCAAGCCCGACGGCACGCTGGTTGCGTCCGTCGCGCAAGAAGGCTCGATCCGCCAGCGCAAGTGAAGCGCGCTTTAGGCAGCGGCTCTTTCGACCAGCGCGAATTGCGACACATACCAGCGCGTGTACCAGCGCAACACCCATGGAATGGGAATCAAGAACGAACAGCCGATGGCGAACAGCACCGTCCGCCATAGCACTTCCCACCCCGTCGCGTTGAACACGGCCTCGCGGTGCGTGCCGCCAACATTGCGGCAGATCCATCTCATCCAGGCGGTGGTTACCCAGGCCCAGCCGATGATGGTGATGACCGAAATCGTCATCAGCAAGTACCAGCCGATGTAGCCGAGCGCGCTGCCCTCGAATTCGATCGGAAGCCGCTCGCCATTGGAGCTCAGATTAGCCGCGAGCCATCGGATCACCATCCAGGACAAGAACGCCTGAACCGGCAGCAGAATTAATTGGATGTAACTATAGCCGCTGAACCCGGAATAGGCGCAGAGGCCTAACAGCACGAACACGTACCAGATGTCGCCAACCTGGCCGGTGAAGCCGAGATTGGGCCGCCCGGGGACGTGGAGGCGGGATGCCATCCAGCGATAGAAGCCCGTCGCCGTCCAGGGCGCGGGGACCACCAGCAACTCTCCGATGACGAACAACAGGCTTCGTCCAAACAGGGACCATGTTCCGACATCGATCGAAAGCGGCCCGCCAGAATAGCCACCGGCGCTCACCAACGGGCCGCCCGGTTGCGAAAGTGCCGGCGGGCCGGAGCCAGGCGAGAACAGGCCCGGAATCTCCCCAGCCTTCTGCCAGCCCGCCATGCCCTCGCTCCAGACCAGCGTCTCCGCCGTCACCGTGCCGGTGGCGATAAATGTGCGTAGCTGAGCCTCCGGATAAGGACCTTGTTGCTGGCCTTGGGACGCAAAAAACCAGGATCGGTTTGACATTTCGCTCCCCCCTTGACCTGGCGAGCCGGCACGCGCCGGCGCACTATGGCGCATCTTGGCGAATGATCGCGGCGCCTGTACAGGGAGGCTACCGAGCAGAGGCTGGCCGCCGCAATTGTTTTTCGTTCGCACCGGCAAGTTTTTGTGCCAATTGCACGGAAAGATGCCAGACTTGGGCAAGGCGCAAATCAGGGCGCGACCGGCGTCTTTCGGACTTTAGGAAAGTGAAGGCCTGACCATGAAACTCGTTGTTGCCATCATCAAACCCTTCAAGCTCGACGAGGTGCGCCAGGCGCTCACCGCCATCGGCGTCCATGGCATGACGGTAACCGAGGTCAAGGGTTATGGCCGCCAGAAAGGCCATACCGAAATCTATCGCGGCGCCGAATATGTCGTGAATTTCCTGCCCAAACTGCGGATCGAAATCGCGGTCTCGTCCGATCTCGCCGACAAGGCGGTTGAGGTCATCACCTCGAGCGCCCGCACCGGCCAGATCGGCGACGGCAAGATTTTTGTCACCCCGATCGACCACGCCCTGCGGATCCGGACCGGCGAGACCGACAGCGACGCGCTCTGAATGCTGTCACCGCGATGCGGTGCGGCGGCGCGTGCGTAAGTCGCTGCGGTGCGGCGTGGGATTTCCGCGAAATACCCCATCCCAATACCGTTTTTCTGCTCTCACGATGGGCACGATTATGTCCGGAGTCTGTCTTGCCGCAGATTTAGGCTGCCATGGCTAGGTTTTGGGCGCGACGGAATAGCGCATATCGGGCCTTACCCCGAAAAGTCTGAAAAGGTCCGCGTTCATAGTCCGTTAGGAAACCTCAACGATCTGGCACGGCATTTGATTCTATCGACTCGGCTGTACCCGCGTAGTGAACTTCTCCGTGTGGTGAACCTCAGTCAAATACGTCCGGTCGCCTCTCGACCGGGCCCAAGCGGGGATAGGACCCATGAAAATTGTTATGGCGATCATCAAGCCATTCAAGCTCGAAGAAGTCCGGGACGCCCTGACCGCCATCGGCGTTCACGGACTAACGGTGACGGAAGTCAAGGGATATGGCCGGCAGAAGGGCCATACGGAAATTTATCGCGGCGCTGAATACGCGGTGAGCTTCCTGCCCAAGATCAAGATCGAGGTCGCTGTTGCCTCGGACCAGGTCGACAAGACCATCGATGCCATCACCGCTGCCGCAAAAACCGGCCAGATCGGCGACGGCAAGATCTTCGTCATCAACCTCGATCATGCGGTTCGCATTCGTACCGGCGAGGCAGATGCCGCGGCACTTTGATTTCTCGCCCAACCCAAATTCAATCAGGAGTAAAACAAAATGACGTTCAAACGTCCCTATAGCGCGGGATTGGCGGCCCTCGCAGTCGGTCTGTTCACAGCGACCGCCGCCTATGCAGAACCAACCGTCAACAAGGGCGACAATGCCTGGATGCTGACCTCGACGGTGCTCGTGCTGTTGATGACGATCCCGGGGCTGGCGCTGTTCTACGGCGGCCTGGTCCGCTCCAAGAACATGCTCTCGGTCCTGATGCAGGTGTTTTATACCGTGTGCATCGTCACCGTGATCTGGGCGCTTTACGGCTACAGCCTCGCTTTCACCGGCGGTTCCGATTTCATCGGCGGCTTCTCGAAAGCCTTCCTGATGGGCGTGACGACGGACTCCAAGGCCGCGACGTTCAGCGTCGACGCCAACATCTCCGAACTCGTCTACGTCTGCTTCCAGATGACGTTCGCGGCGATTACGCCTGCCCTCATCGTCGGCGCCTTTGCCGAACGCATGAAGTTCTCGGCGGTCGCGCTGTTCATTCCGCTGTGGGCGACGCTGATCTATTTCCCGATCGCGCATATGGTCTGGTACTGGGCCGGACCGGACGCGATCTCGGATGCGGTCAAGGCGCTCGCGGCTGCGGGTGACGCGGCGGCAAAAACCGCGGCGCAAGCCAAGCTCGACGAAGTCATGGCCGACGCCGGCTGGGTGTTCAAGAAGGGCGCGATCGATTTTGCCGGCGGCACCGTGGTGCACATCAATGCCGGCATCGCCGGTCTCGTCGGCGCGCTGCTGATCGGCAAGCGCACCGGTTACGGCAAGGACCTGATGGCGCCGCACTCGCTGACCATGTCGATGATCGGCGCCTCGCTGCTCTGGGTCGGCTGGTTCGGCTTCAACGCCGGATCGAACCTCGAAGCCAATGGCGGTGCTGCGCTCGCCATGACCAACTCCTTCGTCGCGACTGCGGCGGCGGCGCTGTCGTGGATGTTCGCAGAGTGGATCATCAAGGGCCATCCTTCCGTGCTCGGCGCGATTTCGGGCGCGGTCGCGGGACTGGTGGCGGTCACGCCGGCGGCCGGCTACTCCGGTCCGATGGGCGCGATCGTGCTCGGTCTCGTGGTCGGCGTGGTCTGCCTGTTCTTCGTCACCGTGGTGAAGAACGCGCTCGGCTATGACGACTCGCTCGACGTGTTCGGCGTCCACTGCATCGGCGGCATCATCGGCGCGCTCGGCACCGGCATTCTGGTGAATCCGGCGCTTGGCGGCTCCGGCATCATGGACTACACCACCGGCAAGATCGCCGACTACGACTTCACTGCGCAGATGATCTCCCAAATCTGGGGCGTCTGCACCACGCTGGTATGGTCGGGCATCGGCTCTGCGATCCTCTACAAGGTCGTCGACGTCATCGTCGGCCTGCGCGCCAATGTCGAGACCGAACGCGAAGGCCTCGACATCACCGAGCACACCGAACGCGCCTACAATATGTGAGTTCTCCCGGGGCGCGATCTTTTCACAGAGATCGTTCCCAGAACTACGGTCAAGGCACATACCCGGCAATGCCCTGACCGTTGAGGGGCTCCAGCGCAAGTTGGAGCCCCTTT
>DATBYN010000478.1:0-13993 GCA_036513695.1 Bradyrhizobium sp.
GAAAATGCCGCCGACCATCATATCGGCGACTTCCGTCGTCGTGAGGTCGATAAAGCCGCACAACAGGCCGGAATCGCCGAGGTTCTCCATCGACCGGCCGCCCACGCCAGTGGCATGGAAGACCAGGCAGTCGTATTGTCCCTCGAAATGTTTGGTAATCGCCTGGACGGCTGGGGTCGTCACGCCGAACATGGTGATGCCGATGGCCGGGCGTGACAGACGGCGCTTCGCTTCGCGAGCCTCGGCGCCAGGCAGCCTCGATATCATGCCTGCCAGGGCATGGGCCGCGTTGCTGAGCACCTGCTCGGTGATCGGATTGACACCCTGCACGTCCACGACCGAATACACCATCATGATGTCGGCAGGGCCGACATACTGGCCGACCTCGCCCGAGGCGACCGTCGAGACCATGATCTTGGGGATACCGACCGGCAGGCGCCGCATGCCGGCGGTGGCGAGCGAAGTGCCGCCCGATCCGCCCGCCGAAATGATGCCCCCGATGTCTCGCTCGCGGTCGATCCAGCGCGCGAACGCGTCCGCCATGGCGCCGACCGCCTGTCCTCGGTCGCCGGAAAAGACCGCATTCGATCCGCCAGGATGCATGGAGGCGACCTGCAACGGTGACACATCGGCGCGAGAGATCTTGCCCGACGTCGAAAGATCGACGGTGCGCACCTGGATGCCCACGTCGCGCAGCCGGTCGCCGATGTAGCGGAGCTCGGCGCCCTTGGTATCGAAAGTGCCGACGACCAACGCCGTGCGGCCGACGCGCTCCGCGATCGGGATAGCAAAAACATCGCGAGTCACAGCCTCCCTCCGCGGCGTTTCGGTCAGCGCGCGCGAGGGACCGGTGCGGATGCCCCAACGGTTCGGCAGGGAATCGGCCCTGTAAAGAGGTTCGGCGATGCCGTCACTGTCCTCCCTGCCCTGGCGTGCGACGCGATAGACCTGGGCGACGCCACCGCGGGCCTCGGACGTGACGTTGGGCGCCGGCGCGACAGGCTCGGCGTGACGGCCGACGCCAAGCAGCCGTTGCTGCAGATCGCGATCACGCGCCAGATCGCCGGCTTCCATGATGCGGTTGAGGCGACCATTGACCATGATCGCGACTTGATCCGAAACAGAGGTCGCTACGCCGATGTTCTGCTCGACGACAAGCACCGACAAATCCTCTTCGTTCGCCAGGCGGATCAGCAGATCGCGCACTTGCGCAACGATGAGCGGCGCCAAGCCCTCGGTCGGCTCGTCCATGACAAGCAGCCTGGGATTGGCCAGCAGCGCCCGCGATATCGCCAGCATCTGCTGCTCGCCGCCCGATAGCTGACCGCCGCCATTGCTCTTGCGCTCGGCCAGCCTGGGAAAGGTCGCATAGACACGTTCGACATTCCACGCATTGCCGCCGGCGCCGGCGCGAAAACACAGGTGCAAGGTTTCGTCGACCGTCAGACTCGGCCAGAGGCGGCGCCCTTGCGGGACCAGGCCGATCCCCAAGCGAGCAATCTCATGTGCGTCGAGCCGCGAAATATCGCGGCCCTCAAAACGAATGGCGCCCGAGCGAGCGCGCATCAAGCCAGCGATCGTGTTGCAAAGCGTTGTCTTGCCCATGCCGTTGCGACCGACGACGGAAAGAATGCCCCGCGCAAGATCGAACGAAACGCCTTGAAGTGCGTGCGACTCGCCATAATAGACTTGGAGATCCTGTATTTGCAGGATTGGCTTGGCCGCGGGCGGCAGCCTGCCGTGGCGATCAGCCATGCGCCGCTCCGAGATAGATGGCCTGAACCTCTTCGTCGTTTTCGATCTCCTCCGGAGCGCCCTCCTTGAAGATGCGCCCGTTATGCATCATCGTCACATAGCTCGAAACCCGCAGCGCGACGTCGAGATCGTGCTCGATGATGATGTAGCCGATATGAGCCGGCAGCGCATTGAGGATTTCGACCAGATCGCGCCGCTCCGGCGGCGAAAGACCGGCGGCGGGCTCATCAAACAGAATGAACCGCGGCGCGCCGCTCAGCGCAAGCGCTATCTCGAGCTGACGTTGCTGGCCATGGCTCAGCACCGAAACCGGCGTTTCGAGAATATCATCGAGATGAACCGCATGGGCGATGAGGTGCGCCTGCGCCATGGTCGTATCGTCCTTGGCGGGGCGCGCCAGTGACAGACGGCCGCGCGAAACGCCGCGGCACGCGACGAAGATGCTGTCGATCACGGTCAATCCGCCGAACAGCTGGCTGATCTGATAGGTCCGCCGCAGACCGCGCCGGATTCGTTCGTGTACAGGAAACACCGTGACGTCTTCACCAAAGAAGCGAATCCGACCCGATGTCGGGGGAAAGTCGCCGGTGACGGCGTTGAACAGCGTGGTCTTTCCCGCGCCGTTCGAGCCGAGCACGGCCCGCCGCTCGCCGGCGCCGACCCGCAAATTGATGTCGGCAAGCGCAACCAGAGCGCCGAAATGCCGCCCCACGCCCTCAAGCTCCAGCGCATAGGCGCCGGTGGAAGACAGACGTGAGGCGACATTGTTTGCTGCCATGACGGTTTCCGGTAGTGCAGCCTACTTGCAATCGGGATTGTCGCGTCCGACAGGCCCCAGCTTGAGGAACTCGGCCTCCGGGATGCCAAGCGTCTGGTTCACGGCGGGCATGACCTTGATGACCTTATTGTACAGATTGCCGTCCGGACCCTTGGCGACCTCGGTCAGATAATTGTCGGCGATCGCCTGGCGATTCTTGTCGAGCTTCACCTTGCCGGTCGGCGTATCGAATTCGAGCTTCGACAAGGCGTCGCGAAACTTCACTTCCTTATCCGTTAGATCGCCGCCGACCTTGTCGAGCGCCAGCAGCACGGCTTTGGTATTGATGTAATAGCCTTGTGCGAACAACGACGGCGACGGGAAGCCGTCCTTGTAAGCGGCCTTGTAGTCGGCGACGAATTTCTTCCATGCCGGATCATCGGAATTATCGGCGATCGGGCCGGCCGACGGCGTCCCGACAACATAATCGCGCTGCTTGCCCTTGGTGCCGAGAACCGTCTGGTCGACGGTGATCGAACCGCCGATCAGCGGCGCCGTGCCGCCGGCCTGCTGATATTGGGTCAGGAAATTGACGCCGTCGGCACCGCCTAGCGCAACATAAATGGCGTCGACCTTGTCGGGAATGGCGGCGATGATCGAGGAATAGTCCTTGTTGCCGATCGGCACCCAGAACTTGGCCGGCACATGGCCGCCAGCCTTGCAGAATCCGGCCATGAAGCCGAAGATCTGGGTGTAGGGAAACGAATAATCCTCCGCAACGGTAGCCACCGTCTTGTATTTCTTGGCGTTGAAGGCGTAGTCGCCCAACCCTGCCATCCATTGCGCACCATCGGTCGAGAATCGGAAGAAATTCGGCGCGGGGTCGCGCAACGTGGTGTCCTGCGCCGCCGAAGTGCCGTTGACAAAGGTCACGTTGGGTTGAGTCTTTGCATAGTCCTTGACGGCGACGCCTTCGTCTCCGGAAAGCGGGCCGATCAGGATCGCGACGTGGTCCTGTTCGACGAGCTTGCGCGCCGCCTTTACCGCGCTGTCGGGAGTCGCATCCGACGACCCCTTGATGATCTCGATCTTCTTGCCGCCGGCCTTGTAGCCGGCTTCGGTCAAGGCAAGTTCGGCGCCGCGGATGCCATCCTGGCCAAGCACCGTGAACGCGCCCTCCAGTGTCGCGAGCAGGCCAACCTTGATGGTATCTTCGGCGAACGCGACATGCGGCGCGATGACGACCGAGCTCAGAAGAGCCAGCACGAGAGGCGTATTGTGGTGCAGTTTCATAGTTCCCTCCGTTAAAACGCCCGCAGCCGGGCTTTGCTTTTGCCGATTTCTAAAGTTCGCGCAGGGACTTTACGGCCAGGTGCGGCGCGAGCCGCCGCCAGAGCCCTAGAATTCCATCCGGCGACGCGAATACGATGATGAGGAAGACAAGACCAATGAGCGTGTTGAAACGATCGGCGCCCGCAAGGTCGATGGCGAAGGTTTTGATGACGACATAGAGGGCGGCGCCGATGAACGGTCCGATCGGATGACGCAGGCCGCCGACAACGGCAATGACCAGAATTCCGATGGTCTCGCTGACGCTGATCGTCCCCGGCGAAATCCGGCCGTTGAACCAGACGTAAAGAACGCCTGCGGCGCCCGCGATGATCCCGCTGAAAAAATAGGCGGCGATGCGATGAAACACGACGTCGTAACCTATCGCCGCCATGCGCCGCTGATTGTCGCGCGTCGCCATCAGCGCGCGGCCGAAGGTCGAGCGGGCGCAGTAGACGACGGCGCAATAGGCGAGCGCCGCCACAAACAAGGTCATATAGTAAAACGGCAGGGGGTCGCGCCAGTCGAGACCCAATACCTGCGGCGGCGCCACGCCCCGAAACCCCGCATGGCCGTTGAAGACCGAATAGTTCTGCTGCGCGAAATAGAAAAGCCCGGTGGAGACCGCCAGCGTGATCATGATCATATAGATGCCGGCGGTTCGAACAGCGATCATGCCGATCAGGGCCGCTGCAACGCCGGCGATCAAAACAGCCATCGGCACATAGAGCCACCACGGCCACCCTAGGCCAAGCACGCCAACGCTGTTTGGGCCGAGGATCGCGACGGCATAGCTTGCGATACCCGCGATGGACAGCTGCGCAAGGCTGACCATCCCGCCATAACCGGCAAGCACCATGAGCGAAAGGCCGATCATTCCAAGGATCAGAACCTGCGCCCCGATTTGGAAAACCAGGAATGGCGTGGCAACCAGCGGAAACAGCACAAGCGCGACCGCGAGCGCGAGCGCACCCGGTCCGAGCCGAGCGGTAATGATATCGCCGGGAATGGCAAGGCGCGCCGCGTCGGCAAAGCGCGTGCGCGCATTGCCCATGATTCCCTGGGGCCGCAGCGCCAGCGTCACCACCATGATGACAAAGGTCAGGACGACTCCGTAAGTCGGGAAATAGACCAGGCCGATCTGTTCAGCCAGGCCGATCAGCAGCGCTCCGATCGCCGCGCCGGTAATCGAACCCATGCCGCCGACGATGACGACAACGAGCGAGACAAGGAGATAACGCACGTCCTCGCCCGGCGCGACCGACAGCGCAGAGCCGCCGATCACGCCGGCAAAACCGGCCAGCGCGCCGCCGATGGCAAATACCGCGACAAAAAGAGTGCGAACATTGACGCCGGCGACCGATAGCATGGCGCGGTCGTCGACGCCGGCGCGTATCATCACGCCAAGCCGCGTCTTGTTGAGGGTGAGCCAAAGCCCGACCCCGATCACGATCGCCGCCGCCAGAACCACGAG
This sequence comes from Bradyrhizobium sp., assembly GCA_036513695.1. GTDB lineage: Bacteria > Pseudomonadota > Alphaproteobacteria > Rhizobiales > Xanthobacteraceae > Bradyrhizobium. Next base: position 5,316 of record DATBYN010000478.1, read on the forward strand.
CCGATACAGCGGATAGCGCATCGTCACGGCCTGGCCGTTCGATTTTACCGCGGTGATGATCGGCGTCGCGACGGAACCGTCGAGCAAATCGGGGATCGTGAATTGATAGGTCTTGCCGCCCCAGATCGCGAGCATCAGATCGGCGGCGACGATGGAAATGCCGATCGTCACCAGGGTCTGGCGCAGTTCGTCCCCTGCGAGCCTTTGAAAGACGAATATCTGCAGCAAGGCGCCGACCAGCGCAACGGCGATCGTTCCCGCGGCGACTCCGGCAAACCAATTGCCCGTCCATTGCGCGATGTCGTAGCCGAAATAGGCGCCGAACAGGAAAAGGGATCCATGCGCAAGATTGACGTTACGCATCAGGCCGAAAACCAACGTGAAGCCGCTCGCCACCAGAAAGTAGAGGCCGGCCAGCGTCACGCCGTTAAGAATGGCGCTGACGAAGGTCTTCTTGCCGATCAGCAGCCATTCGAGCCAGGACGGCCAAACGCCGAACAGCATCCACAAGATGACGACGCCCAGAAAGAGAGCGGCCGCCGTCCAGCCCTGACGGGCCGTGAAGGTGGGCGCCGTTGGGGTCGCCGTCAGGCTCATGCGCTGATCCGTCGGCGCTGCTCGGACATCCTGGGCGCCTTATGGAACTGGCCGTCCTTCATGATCGCGAGCAGACGGCTCTTGTCCTGCAACACACGGATATTTGCGATCGGATCACCATCGACGAGCAGCATGTCGGCGAGATAGCCCGGCTTGATCTGGCCAAGTTCATTGCCCATCTGCATGATTTGGCCGCCATACTGGGTCGCCGCGATAATCGCCTCCATCGGCGAAAACCCGAGCAGATCGACGAACGTCTCAAGGTCCTTGGCATTGGTTCCTTGCGGCGTCCAGGCGAAGCCATAGTCGCCGCCGATCAGCACCCGAATGCCGCGCTTGTGCATCTTGCGGCTCGTCTCGACGGCATGTTCCAACTCGCGCTCATAGGCTATGCTCACCGGCGAACCGGGCTTGATGCCCCATTCGGCGGCATGGCGCGCGGTATTGATGAGCCAGGCGAGCCCGGGCGCGACAAAATGACGATCCTTGGCCGCCTCGAGCATATCGAGTGCTTCCTCATCGGCGAACGAAGCGTGGTAGATGTTCTGGATGCCGTGACGAACGCATTGCTTCACCGAGCCTGAGGAGCGCGCGTGGGCGGCGAGCACTTTGCCTCGGGCCCTCGCCTCGCTTGCGGCCATCGCTACCTCTTCCTCCGACATCGGCGTCTCTTCCGCCTTCATGCCGGTGATCTCCTCGCCGGACAGATTGAGCTTGATCGAATCGACGCCATATTTGATCAGCATGCGCACCGTGCGCCGCACTTCCTCAGGGCCGGAAACGACGATGCCCAGATTGAGCCCCTCATGGGGAATGTGCGAGGGCGCGGAATCGCCAAGGCCGCCGACCGTCGTAATCTCAGGGCCAGCCGCCCGGTAGCGTGGGCCAGGGATCATGCCCGAATTGATCGCATTGCGGACGACGACGTCAAGGCGCGGCTTGGCTGCCGCGGCGCCACAACCCATCGTGAAGCCGGAGTCGAGCACGAGCTTGGCCATTTGCGCGGTGACCAGCGTGTGCTCCTCTGGCGGCATCATCTGGATCGGGTCAATACCCGGGGCATTGTTCCAGGACAGATGGAGGTGCGCGTCGCACAGGCCCGGCATCAAGGTCGCGCCCATTCCGTCGATAACCGTCTGCGACCCGCCGCCGACCGCGCCACTCATGCGCGAGGATCCCTTGGTCACATGCCGAATGCGATTGCCCTGAACGCTGACTTCCCCCGTGTAAGGGTACTCGCCGGTGCCATCCAGGATGCGGACATTGGTGAAGAGCACGCCGCCCGCGCCATTGGTCCCGTTGGTTCCATTGTAGCTGTCCGCCATCGCTATTCCTCCCTTTCGTGCCGCCGACCGAATTTTTGGAGATCGACGGCTGTGTCCAGCTCTTATACCATCAAGCGCCGTACGCCCTCACGTGTTCGCTGAGAAGGCGGGCGCAATCTTGCGGCCGTTCCACCGGGGTCCAGTGTCCGCAACGCTCGAGGACCTTGACTGTCGCACCTTTGATCTTGTCCGCGAGCGCCTGCGTCATGCTGGGTGGGGCTACGACATCCTCGTCGCCCGTGACGAGCAGCGTCGGGCAGCGCAGCAATCGCAAATCAGCGCCCTGCGCGTCCGCCAGCGCCTCGCAGGTCTGCGCGAAGCCTTCCGCGTCCTGTCGCATATGGCTTTCGCGCAGGAACGGCGCGACAAGCGGACTGGCGCTTCTGGTAGCTGAAGGCAACCCGCCGACGACCGCGTCGGCAATGCCTATCATGCCCTCCTGGCGTGCCGCTCGCGCCCGATCCTTCAACCGCTGGCGCGCCGCGTCCGACGGTTCGTGAATGGGGCCAAACAGCGTCAGGCTCGTCACCCATTCCGGCATTTTAGCCGCCACATGTTGGCAAACGGCCGTACCCATTGAATGGCCTACAAGATGGACTGGCGCGGCGCCAATGACTCGAATGACTTCGCCGATCGTCTCCACCAAACCATCCATCGTCAACTTGCCGACCGGCGTCGGTGAACGCCCCGAGCCGGGCAGATCCGGCCGGACACAGCGAAAGCCATCGAGTGCGCCGAGCAGTGGCTGAAACGAATTCGATGTTCCGCCGAGGCCATGGACGAACAGAATCGTCGGCCCCTCGCCCTCGATTTCGATCATCACCCGTCCGAGGGCGGCGCCAGTCACGAGCGAATCTCTCGAAACTCATTCTGCAGCATGCCGATGCCGGCGATTTCAATACGCGCGACATCGCCGGCGACAACATATTTGGGAGGTTTGAAGCCTATCCCGACCCCCGACGGTGTGCCGCTCGCGATAATATCGCCCGGGATCAGTGACACACCGGCCGAAATGGTCGCGATGATGGTTGGGATATCAAAGATGAGGTCGCGCGTATTCGCGTTCTGGCGCAAGTCGCCGTTGATCCAGCACCGAATCTTGGTGTCGGAGAGATCGATTTCGTTGCGGGTGACCGCCCACGGCCCCATCGGGCAGAAGGTGTCCTGCGACTTGCCGATGAGCCACTGGCTATATCGGCCTTGCAGATCGCGCGCCGTGACATCGTTGATGATGGTATAGCCCCAGACGTGATCGAGCGCATTTTCCGGTTTAATGCCGCGTCCGCCCTTTCCGATGATCACGCCGAGTTCGGCTTCATAGTCGACAGCCTGGGACACCGCCCCGTCGATGTCGATTGGCGCACCATGCGCGACCACACATTCGGGGACTTTGGAAAATATGATAGGATGTTTCGGCACGACGCCGTTCGCCGCGCTGGAATCGAAACCGCTCGATGCGAATTCCTTGGCGTGGTCATGGTAGTTCTTGCCGACGCAAAAAATGTTTCTGCGCGGACGGACAATCGGCGCTTCAATGTCGGCTTCACGCAGCGGCATGGCGGACAAGACGCGCGGCAAGTCCGCGCGGTCGATCAGCGCCAACACGCCATGAGCCGCATCTTCAGCAGGAATATCGAAGGGCGAGACGGTCTGTTTGTTATCGTCAATGACACCGACACGTCTTTCGCCGCCCATGCGATAGGTCGCAATCTTCACGTCGTCGCTCCTCCCATTATTTGAACCATCTGAAGCGATCCAGGTCCAGAATGCAAGGGAAGAAGAAATTTCCGAGGTAGCCAGGAGCAAAAAACAGACGCAAATTCACAACGAGTTAGGGGACAGCAGCGGGTCCGCTCCGGCTTTCGCACGGCAGATCAAACATTATGCACCAATACTGATCCATTCGAGCGCAATGAATTCGAGCTTGCGGGAGCAGTTTTTTAGAAATACCGTCTTGGTTGTGAACCAAATGATATGTTTGGTTCAAATAAAGCCGCAATTGGCGCAACAACAGGGAGCGAAACAATGAAAGCAATTCTGCCAGTCTCGGCCGTGCTCTTCCTCATGGGGGGCATCTTTGTGGCGCAAGCTGAAATGAAACTGCCCGAACTAAAAAAGCAACCAACCGTCCAGGCCGTGCTGGACGAACACTTGGATGCGCTTAACAAATGCGACTGGACTAGATTGCTCGCGCAATATCCCGAAGACGCCCAAATCAATCTGCCAGGCGGCACGATTACGAAGGGGCGCACGGCAATCGGCGAACTTTTTGCCGGCTTCTGCAAGGACACCAAGGATGGCGGCCTGAAGGGGATTCATTTCGACGCCGTCATCAGCACGACGATCGGGGACACCATTGCAACTCAATGGGTCGCGACCGCGCCCTTCTTGTCGGAGCCTTACAAGGGCTCTGACGCCTACATCACGAAGGACGGGTATATGCAAGCAATGGTCACCACTTTCGACGGCGGCGCACTCAAGATGAAGAAATAGACTGCACTCCTGGCGCGCCGCTCGTCGGCGCGCCAGGAGCCATGGATGCGACTCGGCCTAATCACCACGAAGCGCGATGGCGAGTTGCTTCACCTTCTCTAACTCTGAAGGCTCGCACGCTGAAGGCGCGGTATCTCGACAGAAAACGATGCGCATGCTAATCGGGCCAGCATTTGATTGAGGGTTTGACTTATGCCCAAAAATGTCGCCGCTGAGGTCGCGCATTCGCTTCGACAGCGCATAGACTCAGGCGAATGGAGTGACACGCGCCGCCTGCCGAATGAGCGCGAGCTCGCCGCTGAGTACAGTGTCGCGCGCAATACGCTACGAAGCGCGATTGACAAGGTTGCCGCCGACGGAACTGTGCTGCGTCAAGTCGGACGCGGCACGTTTTTGCGTCGCGATGCCAAAGATGATTTTTTGAACATCGTTCAGAAGCTTTCAGGCGTGAGCCCTATCGATATGATGGCGGTGCGCCGGATCATCGAGCCGCGGGCGGCCGCGCTCGCCGCGACCAATGCCAGCGCCGGCGCACTTAAGGAGATCGCAGCGGTGCATTCCGCTTCGGTCGCCGCCTACGAAATAGAAGCGTTCGAACGTTGGGACGCTGAACTCCATCAGAAAATCTTCGCCGCGACGCGCAACGATCTTCTCAACCATCTCCACGAAATGCTACGCTTGATTAGGGGCCAGGAGCTCTGGCTCGCAATAAAGCGACGCTCATTCAGCCCCGAACGCCGAAACGCGTACTGCCAGGAGCACGGCGCGTTGGTCGCCGCTTTGCTGCGGCGCGACGCCGAGGCAGCAGCGATTGCGATGCGCGCCCATCTGGAAACAGTCAACCGCAATCTGTTTGCCGGGAGCGAATCGTCTTGAGTCTCACAGCAACGGCTGTTCAGCAAACTCACACCGCGATGCGTCAAGGATCGCCATGATACGCCCGCTCCGGGTTCGCTTCGGTCGCGGCGATGCACAGCGCAAACGCATTCCCCAAGAACCTGCGCAATATTGACGGCGATCGCGCTGATTCATTCCGAGTTGGCGGCGCATCGCCCCCGAGGAACGCGATCAAACTTCATTTCACTCGTGAGCATTCGTCGCACGGGAAATAGCGCAACGCGGTAGCGCTGCGCGACATATCCCCAAATGCCCTTCGGGGCGAACAACATGGTGGCGATCGCAAGTGCGCCGAGCAAAATCAGATACCAGGTGCCGAAGTCGGCAAGGTAGTGCTGCATCGCGTAGAACACGATCACGCCGATAGTTGGACCTTCGATCGTGCCGAACCAGCCGATGATGACGATAAACATCACATTCCAATCCAGCACCGAAAACGCAGCTTCGGGCGAGATACGCGCCTTCTGCAAATAGATCAGCGCACCGATCGTCGCGGTCGCGGCCGCGACCAGCACATAAACCCCGAGCTTGGTGCGGAAGCTATCGACGCCCGCACTTTCCGCGGTCGCCTCGGAATCGCAGATGGCGGAAAGCGCAAGGCCGTAGCGCGATCGCAACACGAGAGCTCTCTTTCTGGCACCTAACGGACGACGGTGTTTCGAGCAACGTCCGCTTTGCGCCCACAAGCGGTCGTCACAGAAAAGTACCGCGGGGCGATCATGGTCGCCTCACTAGCCACGCGAGTAGATTTGGGAAGAGCTGTGCGGTGTCTCGACATACGCGTCAATCACCGACACCACGGTAGTTGAGCAATATGGTCGAGGCTCGCTAAACCCAACGACGAGACGCGTACCGGCACCAGTTTCGCACCAGGAACGGCCGCGCCCGAACGCAACGAAAATGCAACAACCACCGGCACTCGAAGCTGATGGGTTTCGCAAGTTCAACCGGTCTTACGAACTGAATGCGGGCAAACACCGTCTCATCTTTCAAGCACGGCTTTTGTCCATACGTTTCGATAGGCGTGCAGGCCTTCAACCGCGCAAGGCGGCGCCGCGATCAGCGGCGGCGGCTGAAAGTTCCGCGGCGGCCATTGCGCCAACAGCGCAGCGCCCCGCGCGGTCCCGGCGGCGTCGGAGCCGGCGAAGACCTGCTGCGATGGGCGGAATGCAGCGAGCAGCGCAGTATAGGCGGGGTTGGCGGCGAGGCTGCCCTCGACGACAAGATCGCCGGCGGTGACGCCTAGACGCGTCAGCATCAAGTCGCTCATAAGCGCAACATAAAGCGTCGCAAGTGCCGGCCGGTCGGCAGGTGCGGTTTCCCCGCGAATTTCACCCTGGCGCGAGGCGAACGGGCCGCCTCCGCCCTGCCCGGCAAAGCATGGCAGCGCCATAGCGCCAGATGCGATCACACGCGCCAGCGAAGCCGGGTCCGGGTTGCCTGGCGCCCCGGCGATTGCGGCATATTCGCGTCCGCCCATGAAACGCGCGGTGGCGACTGGACGGCCTTCAACATCGACATTGGCCAGCGTGTCGTCAGCCGGATCGAGCCCCGTCACGCTCAAGCCTGGCGCCATCAGGATCACCCAGGTGCCGGTCGAAACAATCGTGAATGGCGCCCGGCGCGAGCCGAGATGCGGGAGCAGCGAGGCGTTGGAGTCATGGACGCCGCAAAAAACGCCGACGTCGCGTCCTAGTCCGGCCGCGGCGGCGATGTCGGGCTTGATCGGCGCGAGGCGCTGGTAGGCCGGCTGCAGCGGCGGCATCAATCGGCGCAGATCGAGTGCGGAGACCACGCTGGAAAACTGTCCCTGCAACGGCGCCCACAGATCGGAATGAGCGCCCAGCGAGGTGACTTCAGCCGCCGTTACGCCTGAAAGTCTCCATGCCCAATATTGCGGATAGGCGAGAAGATATTTTGCCCGCGCGAACGCTTCGGCAAAACGTCGCTGCTGCCACGCCAATTGTCGCGCGAGGTTCAGGCCCACGGGCAAAGCGGGCGAGAACGTTTGCGAAAACGGTGGGCGCAGCGGCGCATAAAACGGCTCGATCTCCTCGACGCCGGCGAACTCGTAGTCCATCACCGGCAGCACCAGGCCGGAATCGTCGATCAGCGCGGCTGCGCAGCCGTGGGTCGTCGGGACAATGGCCGCAATCCCATTGACCTTGTTGGCTTCCGCAAGGGCGCCCAGCAGAAATTCCCAGATCTTCTCGACATCCGCATGGAGATAAGGCGGGCCGGGGACCATGCGATTGGGCATGGAGCGCTCCCGCACGAGCTCACCATCGCAAGTGAAGGTCGCGACCTTCACATTGGTCTTGCCGATATCGAGAACCGCGGTCACACCGTTCATGCTGGATTCCCTCTCGGACGGCACGCGTCGTCCGATCCGACGTCTATGGCAGATGAAACATCTCAGTGAGCGGGATCGCAACCGGCGAGCCGTCGGGATGGGTGCTCATGATGTCCCTCATGTGATCCCACCAGCGGCGCATCACCGGATGGTTGGGCAGTGCTTCCATTCGGTGGTCCCCGCCGCGCTCCAGAAAGACGAACTGGATCGAGGTTTCCTGATCGAGATGAATCGAATAATTGGCGACGCCTGCCTCGGTGAGCGGGCACACGAGCTCCGGCCAGATCACGTCATGGCGCCGGCGATATTCCGCGGCGCATCCCGGGTTAAGGAACATCTTGAAGGCGTAGCGCTCGGTCATGGTCGATCCCCAGGCCGAGATTTGCAAATTCAAGTCGTTCACTCTCGTGCCGATTGCAGGCGCAAACCTCGGCCGAAGCGCCGGCCTCTCCGCCACGAGAGGCCGGCACGAACCGCGATCAGAAATCAAAATCCTTGATGTTGTCCTTGGTGAAGATGAACGGCGAGCCCAACAGAATTTCGCTGCCGTTGATGACGTTGAGCTTGCCGAGCTTGCCGGCATCGACCGAGGTCGCGCCGGGTTTCAGCTTGCCGTCGACCACGGCGCGGATCACGTAGGTCGCGGCATAGCCGAGATCTACCGGGTTCCACAACACGACGGACTTGACGCAACCGCTATTGACATAGGGCTTCATCGCATTCGGCGTGGCGAGGCCGACGACGGCGAGCTTACCGCAGAGGCCAGCCTTGGTGACGGCTTCGGCCGAGGCGGGGGTGGCGACCGACGTCATGCCGAACAGGCCGGAAAGCTTGTCGCCATATTTGTTGATCAGCGTGGTGGCCTGGCTGAACGACAGCACGTTGTCCTCCTGCGCCTCCACCGTTTCCAGCCATTTCAGTTTGGGATGGCATTTGGCGGCGTAGGCCGACATTTCGGCGATCCAGCGCGCCTGATTGGGCGTGGTGAACGTGCTGGTGACGATGGCAAACCC
>DATBYN010000479.1:0-9814 GCA_036513695.1 Bradyrhizobium sp.
AGGCGAAGGCCTTCGGCTTGCGGCTGCTGCATCGCTTCAAACAAGATAAAAAATGGCAGCGGCGGATCGTTGGCAATCGTTTCGATATCTTCAGGAGAGAGCCCGCCATAGGCCGGTTCGGCGGCCAACCACGCGCTGAGCTGGCTGATCCGGTAGGGACGATCGGCAAGCAACCGTGAAACGCTGATGAAGTGCGGTCGCCTTGCGGCAATCTCGCCGATCAGTGCATCCACCGACCATAATCCGGCGAGCGCGGCGCCGAGCAGGTCGCGATAGAGCAGGCCGACCCGGTTGGTTTGGTCGACGGCGGGAAATATCTGATCGTTGCCGAGCCCGTCAGAGAGATAGGGGCCGATACGGCGGCTGAAATTGGGCCTCGATCCCTTGATCTCGAAAAAGCGCGACCATCGCACGATCCATGTCGCGTCGAGCGGCATGTTGACGGGATCGTTTGCCGAGGTCTTTTCCAGGGTGTTGTTCAGATCATGGGTTGAGAGATCATTGATGACGTATTCCGGCCGGACCATCGCGTGGCCGAAACGAAATGCGCCGTGGGAGAATTCCAACGGGATTTGCCAGCCGTCTGCATCGTGCTTGCGCCTACTCGCAAAATCGTCGGTGGAATTGGCCGGCCGATCGGTGAAATCCGGGGTATTGCCGGAATAGGCCGCATAGATGGCCGGATGCAATACCCGTCGCATTAAATCCTTGCGGATGATGCTGTGATAGATCAACGTCAGCGCGCCGCGCGCGCAGAGAAAGCGTTTGTAGGCAGCACCGAGATGGGTGTTGGTTCTGGTGGCGGGCTCGCCACGGCGAACCATGTCGACCAGGCCGTTGTGTAGCAGCGCGAACAGCGCGGTCATTTGCGACATGATCGCATGGTCGTCGTTGCGGGGATCGGCCACCAGGGCCTCGGTAAGCGCCGCGCGCTTGCCGGCAATGCCGCGATCTATTCCCGTGACATTCTCGGCTTCCGTCCGCGCGATGTCGCGGAACGGGCAGCCGGCCTCGACCGTTTTGTCCTTCCAGCGCATTCGGCCGAGCCGCAGCTTGGTGCGCCGCTCGTCGTTTGGCGCATCCAGCGCATACACAAAGGGAGAACCGACGGGGCCGCTTGCGAACAAGGTTTCAAGCTTGAGAGCCGTGCGACGCGCATTCGAGGTCGCGGCACCAAGGCTGCCCGCCACCGAGAGCGGTATCGCGGAGTGCACGAGATCGTGGGCCACGAACTGCAGCAGATAGGTGTAGCCCGAGGGAATGCACGGGTTTTCCCAGCTTTCGATCGAGGCATCGCCGTGCACCGGCCATGGCAGCTTGGCATCCATCCGTCGCGACAATCGGTTCATCAGGCCGCGAACCTTCGGCAGATGTTCCGGCGCGGTCAGCGGGTCGATCCCAAAAACCGTGAAACGTTGCGAAGGTCGGGGGGACTTCAGAAAATGTCGAAACCCGGGAGGTATTTCGTGACCGGAAGCGCCTTCGATCGGCGCGGCTTCCGAAATCCAGCCGGTTTCCGAACCAGCAAGATCTTCTGAAATTCCAAGACCTTTCGAAATTCCAAGATCTTCCGAAATACCAAGGGAGGAAGCTTCAATTACCTTCCGCATCGCCATTGAAGGTTCTCCCCGCTCTCAGGATGAGAGGTTGCCGAGCCAGCCGTGAAATTATCGTGATCTAGTGCCATCGAATTTTCGGTTGATTGCCTCGATTTAGCGATGGTCGGCCGGTAGCGCGAAGAACCCCAATCGGCCCGCTCAAAGTTTCAGCAGAGGTTGGATTTCCTGAGCAATAATCAATGGCGCCAGCCGGGCTTTTGACGCCGCGGCGCGCGATTGCGCGCTCGTCGGTGTCGGCTGTGTCGCCGCGCGGGGGGACGGCGATGGGCATCGTTAGGCGTGCGGCTCGTGGCCCATCTTGCATTGCACGCTTCAGCCGTAAGCTGAATCGAAAGGCGGCTCTCGCAACCGGACCCGGATCGGATTAGCCTCACCGCCGCCTGGCCGGATCAACCGGCCGGCGCATACATTGGGAGGATGCGAATGACACGCGAAGTGCAGCGCGAGCCGGAGTCGATGATTTCACGACGAACGCTCGTCAACGGCCTGGCGATCGCCGCCGGTGCCACCGTGGCCGGGGCCAGCGGCGCGCTGGCCCAGCAGGGCGGCCAGTTGGGACCGCCCACGACGATCACCAGCCCGCCGCGCGATTTCAGCCCTCGCGGCGCCCCGACCACCTATTTCTGGGATCCCGATATCATCGCGGTCGATCCGTCGTTCAATGACGTCGCCCAGCCTAACACGGCGATCCAGCGCCTCTATACCGGATTGCTGTGGGCGGAAGGGCCGGCCTGGAGCGCGCAGGGCCGCTATCTGGTGTGGAGCGACATTCCAAACAACCGACAGATGAGATGGTCGGAGGACGACGGTCACGTCAGCGTGTTCCGCTATCCGTCCAACTACTCCAACGGCAACTCGTTCGACTTCCAGGGCCGCCAGCTCTCCTGCGAGCATCTCACTCGCCGGGTGACGCGCTACGAGCACGACGGCACCGCGACCGTGCTCGCCGATAATTTCAACGGCAAGAAGCTCAACTCGCCCAACGATGTCGTCGCCCACCCCGATGGCAGCTACTGGTTTACCGACCCGCCCTATGGCGGCCAGCTCTACGAGGGCGAGCCGGACGCTGCAGGGGGCCCCAGCAATGCCGCCGGCAAGCTCAATCCGCGGATCGGCCAGCCGGCCGGCTTCATGCCGGGCAAGCGCGAATTGCCGACCAACTGCTATCGGATCGATCCCTCCGGCCGCCTCGACCTCGTGGTGACCGAGGATCAGGTGCAGGATCCCAACGGGCTGGCGTTCTCGCCGGACTACAAGAAGCTGTACGTCATCTCGACCGGCAAAGGGCCGGGCGATACCGGTGCGGGCGGCAAGGGCGACATGTCCGTGTTCGATGTCGGCGCCGACAACAAGCTCTCTAATCAGAAGCTGTTCTCTGACTTCGTGATTGACGGCGTGAACTGCGGACCGGACGGCGTGCGCTGCGATGTCAACGGCAATGTCTGGGCCTCGAGCAATGCCGGCCGCCACGTCGGCTATAGCGGCGTGACGGTGTGGACGCCGGCCGGCAAACTGATCGGCCGGATCCGCCTGCCCGAGGTGTGCGGCAACATCTGCTTCGGCGGCCCCAAGCGCAACCGCTTGTTCATGGCCGGGAGCCAGTCGCTCTATGCCGTGTATACCGCAACACAAGGCGCAGCACCGGGCTGATCGGTTCCGCGATAGCGCGATACGAGGCGCCGGCGCGATCCGCCGGCGCCTCTTTATGTTTTTGGGTTCATTCTTGCGGCACAAACCGTGGCAAAGCCGGACCCAAGGCATAATGGAACCCAGAATGGAACCCGCATCGGCAGCGCACCGCAGAGCCTTTGCCCGGGCCGCACTGAAGGATGGCTCTATTAAGATTACGTCTTAACTAATAATTAAGTATGCGTTTGCGGGCACCAAAGGCCCGGCCTAGCGTGCGTTGGGGAGCTGCTTAGTAACCAACGAATTGGTGCGTGCCATGACGTATAGAATGTATGGAGCGTTTATCGCGTCTCTCAGCGCAGTAGCGCTTATGCTTGCCGCGAACCCGGCATTCGCCAGGTCGGGAGCGGCGGTTCGCGGAGGGTTTACGCATTCGATTTCCCACGCGTCAGCCGCCCATTTGTTCCGGCATCACAGGAGGAACAATATAGGGGCCTTCTGGCCGGGAGTAGAGGACTACCCCTACGGGCCATCGAATGGCGAACCCATGGTCGATGGTGCCCCACCAGCGTCAGGCGATATCCATTACACGCAGACATATGATGTTCCCTGGGATTGGGCACATCGATTTCCGCCGGCTGTCACACCTTCCGATCGACCCTATGTGTCGAGTTGCCCCGCCGAGACCGTGACTGTTCTTGGGCACGACGGCAGAGAGCAAACCGTGAATATCATGCGGTGCTACTGATAAGCGCCAATCGGCGCCGTGTTAGCGGGCCGCTCGATCGAACGCGCTATTTCCGGTCCGCGATGTCAGCGGCGAAAACCCGCAGGAAGATCGCGCGCCGGGCGGTCTCGCGGTTGTTGCAATACGCGATCATCGGATTGGCCATCGTGCCCTGGAAATAATCGTACCAGAACCCGCAGGTCAGGTCGCGGGTCTGGATCCATGATCGCTGCATCTCGCGCAGCTTGGCCTGCTGGTCGGGATCGAGCGCGTTCATCATGGTCTTGTAGGAATCGTTGAGGATCTTGTCCCAGACCTGCTGCTCGCGATCCAGGCAGTCGATCTTGCGCCGGTCGGTCGCGCTTGCTTCATCGCCGCCCATGCATGGCTTCGCCACGGTCATCAGGCAGGCCGCCTCTTCGGCTTCCTGCGATGTCCCCTCCTTCTTGTTCTCCTGCTTGCGCAGGCAGTCGCCGATCGTAGCGACATCCTTTGCCGCCGGAGCGTCCGCCCGCGCCGGACACGGGCTGGCAACGATCAGCGCGACAACGAGCGACAACAACAGATGACGGAATTGCATGTGCCTTGAACCCACCGACCAACACAAATCAGATCTCATCCCATAGGTCGTCTCTGCCCGACCTCCGGTTCGAAGCCGGCCGGGATTCGGACCTGCGGCGCGGCCGCCGACCGCTTCAGGCCTAAGCCGACGCCTGGCGATGCGCGCCGGTCCGCGGACCAGCTCACTGTCGCGGCGATTACACGCTCGGGTGGTGGTGCGGCCGGAACCTGCCGGCAACGAGAAGGCAGATTTGCGTTGATTATTGGGGATGGGGCGATTGCTGAGGCTCGCGAGATTGTGCGAGCTCCTCGATCGCGGCGTTGGCAGGGTAGCCAACGAAATTCTGGTCGCCTAATGGGCGAGCCGGTTTGAACAGCAATATTCACGCCGATTGACCCTGTTTGAAGGGACAAGTTTTTGCCGCGATTGCGTTGCACCGTCTCGGCAGCTTTGTTGCCGGGGCGGCGCGAGGTGTTGCCATGTATCGATGTGCTTTCCTGGCCGCCGCTCTGCTTTCCATCACCTACGCGGCCAAAGCTGAAAGCGGTCTTGCTTCCTACTACGGCGGACGCGGCCACCGGGGCGAGATGACCTGTGCTCATCGCTCCCGGCCTTTTGGAAGCATCGTCACGGTGACGCACGCCGGTCATTCAATACAGTGCCGCGTCAATGATCGCGGACCATTCGTGAGGGGCCGCGTTATTGATGTATCGATGAGCGCAGCACGTGCGCTCGGCATGATGCGATCCGGCGTGGTCCGCGTGTCGGTCCAATGATAGCTAATTTCCACCAAGCTTACGATTGAGCGCTCGCATCACGCCGATCCGCGCGAACATCGTCGGTCCATCACGTTCGGTAACAAGCAGCAGCGCCCGTCATGCTGCGGCCTGATTCGTCGTGATGCTGTGGGATTGCGCATTGACCGAACCTCTGGGCTGCGGCCGTTCGGGCATATAGAAGCGGCATTGCTTGAGCTCACAAGGGCCACGGTAATAGCCCGATGGGTGGACTCACGAGTCAGCGAATTTGGCGATCGGGCGGGGGGCACCGGATTTGCCGCATGATAAAACGAACTCTATTGGCGGCGCTGGTCCTTGCCGCTCCGGCCTGCCTGGTCTCAGCGCAGGATGCCAAGATTTCCGTCGACATGATCGGAATAGGAGCCATGAGTTGCGCTCACTGGCGCTCTACGCAAGAGCATCGATTGGAGGGTACCGTCTGGATCTACGGCTTCTGGACGGGACTTAACTACGTTGCTGCCGCAAGTGATCAAACGCAGGCGAAAATGGATGTGGCGGCGATCGCTGCCGAAGTCGAAAAGACATGCGCTCGGCAAGCCTCCCAGACATTAGCCAGCGCCGTGTGGACCACCTATCTTGAGTCTAAGAAATAGCTTTGCCCCGGGACCCAATCCTGCCGACCATGACGGCGGCTTCGATTACATCAGCGGGGCTTCTCTCTCGAGCTCTTGCGATGTAGGCTGATGCGGCACCGTCGCGGCGATTACGCCGTCGGGTGGTGGTGCGGCTGGAACAGGCGGCCCTTTTCCGTGACGGCGACCACCGCAAGCGTTGCCAGCGTACAAAGCAGAAAGCCGGTCGCGAATGGCACCAGCGTGCCGTTGTAATCCTGACCGATCACCGCGCCGATCCCGATGCCCAAAAGAGTGGTGATCGAACCGTACAGCGACGAAGCGGTGCCCGCGATATGGCCTTGCGGCTCCATCGCCAGCGCCGTGAAATTCGCGATCATCAGCCCGAACGAAAACATCATCAACGCCGCCAGCGCCATGAACAGCGGCAAGGGCAGCATCTGGAGCCTCGCCGCGGCGTACATGATCGCCGCGACGACGAAGAAGCCGACCAGCGCGCTATGCGACATCACGCGCATGCCGATACGGCCGACCAGCCTCGCGTTCAGAAACCCGGCTAGGGCTACGCCAACCGCGATGGCGGCGAAGGCGAGCGGGAAATAGGGCCCGAGCTTGTAGATGCCGGTGAACACTTGCTGCGAAGAGAAGACGAACCCGAACAGCGCGCCCTGGACGCCACCGGCCGCCAGCGCATAGCCCAGGGTCTGGCGGTTGGTCAGGGTTTGTCGATAGGCGTCGAGCACCTCAGGGATCGCAAACGCCTTCCGCTCTGACAGAGGCAGCGTCTCGGGCAACCGGAACAGGCTCCAGAGCAGAGCCACGATGCCGTACGCCATCAGCACCACGAAGATGCCTCGCCAATGCACCATGAGCATCACGGCCTGACCGAACGACGGCGCAACCACGGGCACGGCGATGAAGACCATCATCGCGAGCGACATGACGCTGGCCATGCGGCGACCGGCGTAGCAGTCGCGGACGATGGAGGTCGCGATCACGCGCGTGGCCGACGTGCCAAGACCCTCCAGCACCCGCGCCAGCAACAACATCTCGAACGATGGCGCCGCGACCGCAAGCACGCTGGCAATCGCATAGAGCACCATGCCACCGAGCAGGACGGAGCGGCGCCCAAAGCTGTCCGACAGAGGTCCGATCAGGAATTGGCCGACGCCGAAGCCGATCATGAACGCCGACAACACCATCTGCAGCCGGTTCGCCCCGTCGATATGGAAGGTCGAGGCGATGTTCGGCAGCGCCGGCAGCATCATGTCCATTGCGAGCGGGTTCAAGGCCATGATCGCGGCGATCACCACGACAAACTCGGCGAACCCCATGGGGGTGTGCTTAGGTATCTCGCCGGATACCAGGATTGGGGCGTCGGCGTTGACGTCAACCACGTGATGAATTTCCGTCTTTGGATTGAATTTGAAAGAGTTCTATCGTCTTTGCTGCGCTGCACAACCCTCGATTTGGGATGGCAGGTCGGCGGCTTTTGCCATTGCCGTTCCGCAAGCGAAAAGGAGGCGCAAATCCGCCCCGCCGCCAAGTGATATGCTGTCGCGCGCAGCGTGGTCCGTTGGGAGGAGAGCATGCACAGGAGGGAATTCGCAAAGTTGATAGGAGGCGTGGGGGTGGCGGCGGCTTGGCCAACTAGGGTCGTCGCACAGCAATCCGTAAAGGTTTGGCGGATTGGATTTCTCGCCCACAGATACGAGACGTTCTACGATCCTTTGTTTCGAGGACTTGAAGAGCTGGGATACAAGGAAGGTCGCAACCTCATTGTTGAGCGTCGGTATGCGGAAGGACATGCCGAACGATTTCAGGAATTTGCGAATGAATTGGTCCGGCTGAACGTGGACCTCATCGTGGTCGTTACCACGCCGGCTGGCCTGGCCGCCAAAAAGGCAACCTCAACCATCCCCATTGTCCACCCAGCCGCCATTGATCCCGTAGGAACGGGTCTGGTTGCCAGCTTGGCTCATCCCGGCGGAAACTTGACCGGGCTGTCCGTCCTTAACGCAGAAATGAGCGCCAAGCGGCTGGAGGTTCTCAAGGAAGTTGTGCCGGGATTAACAAGAGCGGCGCTGCTCTGGAATTAAGCCAACCCGGCAAATTCTTTGGCCTGGAAGGAGTCGGAAAGCGCTGCTCGCGCGCTGGGCGTCAGCTTGAGTTCCCGCGAAGTGCGCGAGCCGAAGGATTTTGAGCAAGCTTTCGAGGCCATGACCAAGGACCCTCCAGAAGTACTGCTCGTATTGCAAGACGCCCTGACGTTGGAATACCGCAAGGAGATCATCGCCTTCGCATTGAAGAGCCATTTGCCAAGCATGTTTGTTGGCAAAGAATGGGTCACCGAAGGCGGTCTAATGTCTTATGGCGACCGCCTACCTGAGCGATATCGCCGCGCCGCAGATTTGGTTGATCGGATTTTGAAAGGCGCGAAGCCTGCCGATTTACCCGTCGAGCAACCGACAAGGTTCGAGTTCGTAATCAACCTGAAGACGGCAAAAGCTATTGACCTCAAGATTCCACCTTTCCTCCTAACCCGCGCCGACGAGGTAATCGAATGAGTTGGATCGCAGGAACCGCGCCGGATGCGGCGTGTGCGCGCGCAAAGCGCCGACTCAAAGGATGAAGCCACCGAACTACAAATTACACCAGATTTGCGGTAACACCGCAAATCCTGTTGAGTGGACTTTATGGATGCGATCTTTCTCGACCTCGACGGCACGCTGACCGATCCCAAAATCGGTATCACCCGGTCGATTCAGTATGCGCTAGGTGCGCTCGATCAACCTGTCCCGGTGGAGCAGGATCTCCTGTGGTGCATCGGGCCACCGTTGAAGACCAGTTTTAAGACTATGCTCGGCAGCGAAGCTTTGGCCGAGAGCGCGGTCGCGCTCTATCGCGAGCGGTTTTCCGATATCGGGATTTTTGAGAACAGCGTCTATGACGGCATCCCGGAGCTGCTCGCCGCGCTCGCCGGCGGTCCGCGGCTGTTCGTCGCCACCAGCAAGCTCGCCGTGTTCGCCGAACGCATCGTCGCCCATTTTGCGCTCACCCCGTATTTCGAACGGGTCTTCGGTCCCGGACTTGATGGCGCGTTGGCGGAAAAGACGGCGCTCCTGCAGTATGCGCTCGAGCAAAGCGGGCTGGATGGACACCGCACCGTCATGGTCGGTGACCGCAGCTTCGACATCATCGGTGCGCGCAACAACCAGATGACATCGGTCGGCGTGCTCTACGGCTATGGATCGGAAGCCGAACTGCGCGAGGCCGGCGCGGAGCATCTCTGCGCGACGCCGCAAGATGTGCGCACGGTGCTGGATCGCCTGAAAAGCTCGCAACAAGCCGGTTGAGAGGTGTATCGAGAAGCCGGAGATGTTCGCTGCCCAGGACGAGCGCCTGCGCCAAGCTGGGGCGCAGGTCGCCGCACTCGCGAACGGAATCGAAACGATCGACCCGTGGGGCACGCGGATGCGGCTGATCAAAGTCTGATGCGGTCATCATCCGTCAACCGTCTCCCGCGCCCCGCCGAGGAGCTTGACGTTGAGCTTGCCACCGGTGAACAACATATCGTCCAGCGCTTCCTTGATATCGCCGGTCTCCACCGTCGTGCCGCCATCCCGCGCGAGGCTTGCCTGTGCGATACGCCGCATCAGCTCTTTGATGAAGGCGGCGCTGACGCCCTTGGTCCGCCGCGCGGCCTCGTCCACGATCGTCTCGCCGAGCGGCAGACCCCTGCCATAGAGTTGGACCAGCTTCTTGCGGCCGACCTCATCGGGAACCGGCACCTCGATCGCCTGGTCGATGCGGCCGGGGCGGCTTGCCAGGGCGCCCTCAAGATCCTCCGGCCGGTTGGTCGTGAGGATGAACAGGATATCCGCATCCTCCTTCAACCCATCCAT
>DATBYN010000480.1:0-11575 GCA_036513695.1 Bradyrhizobium sp.
TTTGCGGAAGCCGCCACCATCGGGGGCCTCGCCGACTGGTATGCGGTGGTGGCGCTGTTCAAGAGGCCGCTGGGACTGCCTATTCCGCACACCGCGATCATCCAGAGCAATCAGCACCGCATCGCCGACAAGCTCGGCGAATTCATCGAGGTGCATTTTCTGGAAGCGGGTCCGGTCGAAGCCAAGCTGCGTGAGATCGATTTCGGCTCCTTCATTGCCGACTGGCTGCGCGACCGCAAGCGCTCGACCGACCTCGCCCGCTTCGTGCTGCGGCTATTGCCCGAGGCGGTGACGGCAACCGAAACCTCGGGCTTGATGACGTTCATCACCCGGCGGATCACCACCCAATTGCAATCGATCGATCTGGCGCCGCTCGCGGCCGGCACGCTGCGCGCGTTTGTGAAAGAGGGCCGGCATCAGGGGCTGCTCGACGACATCCTGCGCGCGGTTCATGAAACACTGACAAGACCGGAAACCATGGCGATGGTTCGCGCCAAAATTCGCGGCGAACTGCCGACGCTATTAAAACTCTATCGCGCCGACAAATATCTGGTGAACAAGATCGTAGCTTCCGCGACCGCGTTCTTCGAGGAGGTGCGCAGCGACCCAAAACATCCGTTCCGCGGCGAGTTCGACCAGATGATGCTGTCATTGGTGGACCGGCTTGCCACGGATCCGACCTATGCCGATCGCATCGACGGATTGAAGCGCGATTTTTTGGCGCGCCCCGAGCTTGCTGAGCTTGCGCGCAACATCTGGTCGAATGCGCGTTCCTTCATCGAGCGCAGTGCCAGCGGCGAGAGCCAGGTGCTGCAGCATCACCTCGCGAAAATGTTCATGGAAGCCGGCGAGGCGCTCGCCGGTGATCCCGCGTTGCGCGCCGAGATCAACCAGGGTTTGGTCACGGTGCTGCGAAGTTTCATCGCCGATCAGAAGAGCGGTGTCTCGGGCTTCATCGCCGACCAGGTCAAAGCCTGGAACATGGAGCAGTTGCTTCAGCTGATCGAAATCAACATCGGCAGGGATCTGCAATATATCCGTTTCAACGGTTCGCTGATCGGCGGGTTCGCGGGCCTTGCCCTCTACACCATCGAACTCCTGCTGCGCTGGCTGTGACTAATTGATCACTGAGCCGCTTTTAAGTCCAGTGACCTATTGTCCGCTCTCGCGTCACCGGCTTGAATGATGGAACGAGCGGCTTAACTGATTCAAGAGATTGTTGCATTGCGGAACGGTTGCGCGAAATTCGGGTGTTCAACTTGATCATTGGAGCGGCCCGTTCGAGGGCCGGCTGAGAAGAGGAATTACAATGTCCGCCACTGCCCAGACGCTGCGCCCTCCCTCCAGAACCCTGATGTTTCTGGAGGGGCGGGCGATCCACGAGCTTGGCGCGTTTATCGGCGCGTTGCCGCTGCTTAGTCTCGCGCCGCGAGGTGACGGTCATCCGGTGCTGGTATTGCCGGGCCTTGTGGCCTCGGATACCTCGACCCGCCCGCTGCGCAGCTTTTTGAACAACCGCGGCTATGCGGTGAGCGGCTGGCGTCAGGGCCGCAATCTCGGTCTGCGCGATGGCGTGCAGCGCGCGATGGTCGATCTGGTGCGCGAGCTCAGCGACGCGGAGGGCCGCAAGATCAGCCTGGTGGGCTGGAGCCTCGGCGGCGTCTACGCGCGGCAACTGGCAAAGATGACGCCGGATCGGGTGCGCTCGGTGATCACGCTCGGCAGTCCGTTTGCCGGCCATCCCAAGGCAACCAACGCCTGGCGGGTCTATGAGATGGCGAGCGGCCGCCGCGCCGACGAAGAAGATACCCGCTTCGGCGGTTCGCTGTCGACCACGCCGCCGGTGCCGACCACCGCGATCTTCAGCCGCACCGACGGGATCTGTGCCTGGCAAGGCTGCATGGAAACGCCGTCCGCGCGCTCCGAAAATATCGAGGTCGAGAGCAGCCATTGCGGCATGGGCCACCACCCCGCCGTGGTCTACGCGGTGGCCGACCGCCTCGCCCAGCCCGAAGGAAAGTGGGTGCCGTTCGACCGCAGCGGCTGGCGCAGTATCGTCTATCCCGATCCGAACCGGTAAGCGCTCTACAGACGTTCCTAACCTCGCCCCGCTTGCGGGGAGAGGTCGGATTGCGAAGCAATCCGGGTGAGGGGGACTCTCCACGAGCTGTGCTCCTGGAGAGAGCCCCTCACCCCGACCCTCTCCCCGCGAAGAGCGGGGCGAGGGAGCAGAGTCGAGCGTTGTCGCAAATCCTAAAAACGCGCTATGCGTTGGGCATGGCGCATCCGCTTGCCCGCATCATCGAACAGTTGAAGCGCGAACCCTCGCGCACCGGCTCGATTGTCATCACATTGTTCGGCGATGCCATCGTGCCGCGCGGCGGCTCGGTCTGGCTCGGCACGCTGCTTGAGTTTTTCAAAACCATCGACATCGACAGCTCCGTGGTTCGCACCGCGATGTCACGGCTCGCGGCCGACGGCTGGTTCGAGCGAACCAAAGTCGGCCGCAACAGCTTTTACCGGCTGGTGCAGCGCGAGCGGCAGACTTTTGATATCGCGACCCGGCACATCTATGGCGCGCCGATCTCGGACTGGACCGGACGTTTTGAGCTGTTGCTGATCGGCAATGGTGAGGACCGCGACGCCTCGCGCGAGGCGCTGAAGAATGCAGGTTTTGGCAGTCCGCTGCCGGGCGTGTGGGTCGCGCCGTCAGGCGTGCCGATCCCCGAAGAAGCCGCAGGGGCGATTCGCCTGGAAGTGTCCGCCGAGGACGAGGCCGGCCGGCGGTTGCTGCGCGAGAGCTGGCCGCTCGATCGCACCGCGGAGGCCTATCAAAAGTTCATGAAAACCTTTGAGCCGTTGCGTGGTTGGATCGATCGCCGCGGAGCCCTCGCGGATGCCGACGCCTTCACGGCGCGAATCCTGCTGATCCACCATTATCGCCGCGTCGTGCTGCGCGACCCGCTACTGCCGACGGCGTTGCTGCCTGCGGACTGGCCGGGCCGGGCGGCGCGAAAACTCTGCGGCGAAATCTATCGCGGGCTGCTTCCCGCGTCCGAACAATGGCTTGACCGCCTTGGAACCAATGAAAATGGGCCGCTGCCGGTCGCCGGCAACGAGCTGGCGAGGCGGTTTTCCGACTGATTTTTATGTTACATAAATCTATTGCATATCCTAATTTTTGTTATATATTGGCTGGCAACAAAGCTCTCGGGAGGTCGGCCATGTACACGCAGGCGCTCAATACGTCCGACGCAGACGACCGCAATATCGAGGACGCCGCGCGCGCGGCACAGTTCCAGGCCCGCATCGACGCCGACGAGCGCGTCGAGCCGAACGACTGGATGCCGGCGGCCTATCGCAAGACGCTGACGCGGCAGATTTCACAGCACGCACATTCCGAAATCGTCGGCATGCTGCCGGAGGGCAACTGGATTACGCGTGCGCCGTCGCTGCGCCGCAAGGCGGCGTTGTTGGCAAAAGTGCAGGACGAATGCGGCCACGGGCTTTATCTCTATGCCGCGGCGGAGACGCTCGGCACCTCGCGCGAAGAGCTGGTCGACCTGATGCTGGCCGGCAAAGCAAAATATTCCTCGATCTTCAATTATCCGACGCTGACCTGGGCGGACATCGGCGCGATCGGCTGGCTGGTCGATGGTGCCGCGATCATGAACCAGATTCCGCTGTGTCGTTGCTCCTACGGTCCCTATGCGCGCGCGATGATCCGCGTCTGCAAGGAAGAATCTTTCCATCAGCGCCAGGGTTTTGAGATCATGCTGACGCTGTCGCGCGGCAGCGAAGAACAAAAGGCGATGGCGCAGGATGCGCTCGATCGTTGGTGGTGGCCGGTGCTGATGATGTTCGGTCCGCCGGACAAAGCGAGCCAGCACAGCGACACCTCGACCAAATGGAAGATCAAGCGTTTTTCCAATGACGAGCTGCGCCAAAAGTTCGTCGATGCCACGGTGCCGCAGGCGCAATTTTTGGGCCTGACGATTCCCGATCCTGGCATGAGGCAGGGTGAGGCCGGGCATTGGGTCTACAGCGCGATTGACTGGAACGAGTTCAATCAGGTGCTCGCCGGCAACGGCCCGTGCAACCGCGACCGTCTGGCGGCGCGACGCAAGGCGCACGGCGATGGCGCGTGGGTGCGCGAAGCCGCGCAAGCCTATGCCGAGAAACGCAAACAACGGCAGGCGGCGCAAGCCGCGTAAAAATTGAGGGAGGTCATGATGGCAACGCCGAACACGCCGCTGTGGGAAGTTTTTATACGCAGCCGCAACGGGCTTGCGCATAAGCACGTCGGCTCGCTGCACGCAAGCGATGCAACGCTTGCTCTGCAAGCCGCGCGCGACATCTACACCCGCCGCGGCGAGGGACTGTCGATCTGGGTGGTGCCGTCAAGCGCGATCACGGCGTCTGATCCAAGCGAGAAGGGCATGATGTTCGAGCCGGCGGAATCCAAGATTTATCGCCATCCGACATTTTACGACGTGCCGGAAGAAGTCGGGCATATGTGATTTGACCCATCCGTCATTGCGAGCGCAGCGAAGCAATCCATAGCGCCGCAAAGTAAGAATGGATTGCTGTGTCGCAAGTGCTCCTCGCAATGACGGCGTCAACATTAGCGCAAGCAGGTTAGAGCATATGGCCGTCGCATCGATCGAAATCTCCGAAACGCCGCTGGTGCTGTACACGCTGCGGCGCGCCGACGACGCGCTGATTTTGGGGCATCGGCTGTCGGAATGGTGTGGCCACGCGCCGATGCTGGAAGAGGACATGGCGCTCGCCAATATGGGCCTCGATCTGCTCGGACAAGCGCGCGAACTCTATTCGTACGCCGCAAAAGTCGAAGGCAGGGGCAACGACGAGGACAAGTTCGCTTACCTGCGCGATGTCAGGCAATACCGCAATCTCCTGCTGTTGGAGCAGCCGAACGGCGATTTTGCCCGCACCATGGTGCGGCAGTTCTTCTACGCAGGCTTCGCCGACCTCTATTGGCGGGCAATGACAAAATCGGGCGATGCGACGCTCGCGGCAATCGCGGCGAAATCAGAGAAGGAAATGGCCTATCATCTGCGTCATTCGTCGGAATGGATGGTCCGGCTCGGCGACGGCACCGAGGAAAGTCATGCCCGCGCGCAAACCGCGATCGACGATCTCTGGGCTTTTACCGGCGAGATGTTCGGCGTTGACGACAGCGAGCGCGCGCTGATCGATGCCGGCATCGCCGTCGATCCCGCGACGCTGCGTCCGCAATGGCTCAAGACAATTTCGTCCGTTGTGAGCGAAGCGACGCTGACGCTCCCGAAAGCCGAGTGGATGCAGCAGGGCGGCCGCAGCGGCCGGCACAGCGAGCATCTCGGCCATTTGCTCAGTGAATTGCAATCGATGCAACGGACCTTTCCGGGTGCCACATGGTGACCGTTTTGCAAAACGATGTTGATCTGCGGCAACGTGCCTGGGATGCCGCGGCGAGCGTGGTCGATCCCGAAATTCCAGTGCTCACCATCGCCGATCTCGGCGTGCTGCGCGACGTCGCGGTCAACAACGGCCGCGTCGAGGTCGCGATCACGCCGACCTATTCCGGCTGCCCGGCGATGAACATGATTACGCTGGAGATCGAATTGGCGCTGGAACGTGAAGGATTTTCCAATCCAAAGATTCGCACCGTGCTGTCGCCGGCCTGGACCACCGACTGGATGAGCGAGGACGGCCGCCGCAAGCTTCGGGAATACGGCATCGCGCCGCCTTTGGCCGCGAGCTCCCGCCGCGCATTGTTCGGCGTGCTTGAGGTCGCATGCCCGCAATGCGGCTCAACGAGTACCGAAGTGCTGTCCGAATTCGGCTCGACCTCCTGCAAGGCGCTGTGGCGCTGCAAGAGCTGCCGCGAGCCGTTTGATTATTTCAAATGTCATTGATGTTCGTCACTGTAACCCCGTCATTGCGAGCGAAGCGAAGCAATCCATCGAGCCGCAAAGTAAGAGTGGATTGCTTCGTCGCAAGTGCTCCTCGCAATGACGGCGAATTGGGAACCTGAAACTTCCGATGCCGCACGCCCCTCGTTTCCACCGTCTCGCCGTGAACGATCTGCGCCGCGAAGCTGCGGACGCGGTGTCGCTGACCTTTGCGATTCCCGAAGAGCTCGCGGAGGATTACAGCTTCGCCCCGGGCCAATACCTGACCTTGCGCACTACCATGGACGGCGAGGAAGTGCGCCGCTCTTATTCGATCTGCTCCGGCCCCGATGACGGCGAATTGCGCATCGCGGTGAAAAAGGTCGATGGCGGCGCGTTCTCGAGCTGGGCGGCGGACGAACTAAAACCGGGCGACCGACTCGATGTGATGACGCCGACCGGCCGTTTTGGCGTCGCGCCGGCGCCGGACGAAGCACGGGTCTATGTCGGCTTTGCCGCCGGCTCCGGCATCACGCCGATCCTGTCGATCGTGAAGGGTGTGCTCGCGCGCGAGCCGCATAGCCGCTTCTTTCTATTTTATGGCAACCGCTCCGCCGCGGGCATGCTGTTTCGCGAGGCCCTGGAAGAGCTAAAAGACCGCTTTATGCAGCGGCTCTCGCTCTTTCACGTCATCTCGGGCGAAGAGCAGGACATCCCGATCCTGCACGGGAGGCTAAACGGCGATAAGGTGAGGGTGCTGTTGCGCTCGCTGGTGCCGGCGCAAAGCGTCGATCATGTTTTTGTCTGTGGTCCGACCGGCATGAGCGAGGATATCGAGGCAACTTGCCGGGATATTGGCATTGCCGCCGAGCGCATTCACGTCGAACGGTTTGTCTCAGGGCTTGGCGGCAAGCCGCGCCCCAAAACTGTCGTACCCGCGTCAGCACCGCCGAAGGCACATGCCGCGTTGATCATCGACGGCAAGCGCCGCGAGGTGCCGGTTGCCGAGGGCGAGGCCATCCTCGATGCTGCCTTGCGCGCAGGCGTCGACCTGCCGTTCGCCTGCAAGGGCGGCATGTGCTCGACCTGCCGCGCCAAGCTGGTCGAGGGCGATGCGCAGATGGAAGTGAACTATTCGCTTGAGCCGTGGGAGCTCAAGGCGGGCTTCATCTTGACCTGCCAGGCGCGGCCGGTTTCCGAAAAGGTCGTGGTAGACTACGATCACGTTTGAAACGACAGGGAGACGATAAGTGAACGTCAAGGCCACGCTTTCGCCCGACGACCGCGCGCGCGCCTGCGCGGATGCGATGTGGAAGGAAGACGACGCGAGCCAAGGCCTCGGCATGGAGATCGTCGACGTCAAGGCTGGCGAAGCCACACTGGCGATGACGGTCATGCCGCACATGGTCAACGGCCAGCGCATCGCCCATGGCGGGTTTATCTTTCTGCTGGCGGATTCGGCATTCGCGTTTGCCTGCAACTCCCACAACGTGCGCGCGGTCGCGGCCCAGTGCGACATCGCCTTCATCCGGCCGGGCAAGCTCGGCGATCGGCTGGTCGCAACCGCGCGCGAAATCTCGCGCAGCGGGCGATCCGGCATCTATGATGTCCGCGTCAGTGTGGGCGACAGCGTGATGGCCGAGTTTCGCGGCCATTCCCGCACCATCGGCGGTACCTGGCTTCCGACTGAAACGGACACAACGAAAAAATAATAAGCTTCTTAAGGGGAAACGCACCATGGTTTCGACAAACCTCAAATCGAGAGGAAGCGGCTATTGCTCCGAGATGGACGACGCCGAGCGGGCTTCCCGCGACGAAATCATGGCGCTACAGACAAGGCGCCTCGCATGGTCGCTGGCCCATGCCTACGACAATGTCGCCCACTATCGACGCGCTTTCGACAGAGCCGGCGTGCACCCTTCCGATTTCAGGGAGCTCTCCGACCTCGCGAAATTTCCGTTCACCGTCAAGACCGACCTGCGTGACAATTATCCCTTCAACATGTTCGCTGTCCCCCGCGAAAAGCTGGTGCGCGTCCATGCGTCGTCCGGCACCACCGGAAAGCCGATTGTGGTCGGATACACCCAGGCTGATATCAACGTGTGGTCGGACGTGATGGCGCGTTCGATCCGCGCCGCCGGCGGCCGCAACGGCATGATCATCCACAACGCCTATGGCTATGGCCTGTTCACCGGCGGTCTCGGCGTGCACTATGGCGCCGAAAAATTGGGTTGTACCGTGGTGCCGGTGTCCGGCGGCATGACCGAGCGGCAGGTGCAGCTGATCAACGATTTTAAGCCCGACATCATTACAGTGACGCCGAGCTATATGCTGGCCATTCTCGACGAGTTCAAACGGCAGCAGCTTGAGCCGCGCAAATGCTCGCTAAAATTCGGCATTTTTGGCGCCGAGCCCTGGACCAACGCGATGCGCAGCGAGATCGAAGCGGCGTTCGACATGGACGCGACCGATATTTACGGCCTGTCGGAGGTGATCGGCCCCGGCGTCGCGCAGGAATGTATCGAGACAAAAGACGGCCTGCATATCTGGGAAGATCACTTCTATCCCGAGGTGATCGATCCGGAGACAGGCGCAGTGTTGCCCGACGGCGAAAAGGGCGAGCTGGTCTTCACCTCGCTGACCAAGGAAGCGTTTCCGGTCATCCGCTACCGGACCCGCGATCTGACGCGGCTATTACCGGGCACGGCGCGGCCGGGCATGCGGCGCATGGAAAAAGTTACCGGGCGATCCGATGACATGATCATCCTGCGCGGCGTCAACGTGTTCCCGACCCAGATCGAGGAAGCGCTGCTGGCGACCGATTGGTGCGGCGGTCATTTTGTCATCGAACTGACGCGCGAGGGACGGATGGACGAGATGGCGGTGCTTGCCGAAGCGCGCCCCGAAAGCTGGGACGGCAGCGGGCTGCCGGCGCATGCCGAGAAGGTTTCAATCTTCATCAAGAACACCATCGGCATATCCGCGCATGTGCGCATCGTCGCGCCCGAGACGCTGGAACGTTCGCTCGGCAAAGCCAAGCGTGTTTACGACAGGCGGCCAAAAGGGTAATTCCTGTCCCTCATGGCGTGAGTCAGATGAGAATTCGGGAATAGCCTTGATGTCGGTTACCCAAGAGCCAGTCGCTCGGCCGCTCGCCGTCGAGGCGCGCTGCGTGCGCCTGCTGACAAGAGCTTCCGATCCCGCTTCTCTCGCGCCCGTGATCGAGCGGCGTACGCTGTCGCGCGCCGCGGGCGAGGTGCTGATCGAGATCAGGGCGGCAGCGGTCAATCCATCCGACGTCAAGGCCGCGACTGGCCTGATGCCTTACGCGGTATTTCCGCGCACGCCCGGCCGCGACTACGCGGGCGTCGTGATCGACGGCGCGCTTGATGCGATCGGGCGCGAAGTGTTCGGCTCTTCCGGCGATCTCGGAATCCGGCGCGACGGCACCCACGCGACGCATTTCGCGGTCGAAGCCGACGCGGTCGTGGAAAAGCCCAAAAGTCTGTCCTGGGAGGAGGCCGCCGGGATCGGCGTCCCCTTCGTCACGGCGATGGAAGGTTTTAGGCGCGCCGGGATGCCGACCAAGGACGAGACGGTGCTGGTGATGGGGGGCAACGGCAAGGTCGGGCAGGCGGCGGTGCAGATCGCGAGCTGGCTTGGCGCGCGCGTGATCGGCGTGGTGCGCAAGAGCGAGGCCCATGAAGGCCAGGCGAATTCAAAAGTCGAAGTCATCGACGCGTCCGCTTTGGACGTTGCCGCACGCGTTCGTGAGCTGACCGACGGTAACGGCGCCGACCTCGTGTTCAATACCGTCGGTGATCCCTATTTCGAAGCCGCGACCAAATCGCTGGCCGTGCGCGGGCGGCAGATCCTGATCGCCGCGGTCCATCCGGTGGTGCCGTTCAACATCTTCGAATTCTATCGCGGCCAGCACACCTATGTCGGCATCGATACGCTGGCGTTGTCGTCGACCGCGACCGGCGCGGTGTTGCGCGAACTCGTTCCCGGTTTCGCGAGCGGGCACTTAAAGCCGTTTGCCATAAAAGCCAACGCAATCTATCCGCTGGAACAGGCAAAGGCCGCTTTTGTCGCCGTCGCCGGTTCATCGCGCGATCGCGTGATCCTGCGGCCGGCGAAGGCCTCGCAATGACGGGAAATGCCGCCCGTGCTATGGTCCAGTTAGACTAAGGAACCGACCCTATGGCTTCCGCTGCCAACATCGTCGTCTATGCCGGACTTCTGATCGGCCTCCTCTACGGCGCGGTCGCTTTGTTGAGCGGCTTTTGCCTGCTCAGCGGCCTGCGCGGCTGGTGGGCCCGTGGCGACAGCCGATTGATCCGGACCTACGCGCTGGCGCTTGGTGTCGCGATCGCAGCTACGCAGCTGCTCGCCGCGAGGGGCGTCATCGACCTCGGCAAATCGATCTATCTGCAGCCGTCATTCTCGGCGCCGCTGATGTTTTTCGGCGGATTATTGTTCGGCTACGGCATGGTGCTGGCGAATGGCTGCGGCTCGCGCGCGCTGGTGTTGCTCGGTCGCGGAAATCTGCGCTCGTTTGTCGTGATCATCGTGCTCGGCATAACAGCACAAATGACGTTGAAGGGGCTGATCGCGCCCGGGCGGATCGCCTTGCTGCAGGCGTCGCAGACCACGCCAAAAATCATTTCGCTGCCGCCGTTGTTGGCGCTCACCGGCATCAGCGAGAGCTTTGCGCGGACGCTGGCAGCCTCGGTGATCGCGGGCGCCCTGATCATCTTCGCCTTCGCGCATGCGCCGTTCCAGCGCTCCTGGGGCCAGATCGCGGCCGGGTTCATCGTTGGACTGCTGGTCACCGCGGGATGGTTTACGACCGGCTATCTCGGCGCCGACGATTTCAATCCCACGCCGGTCACCTCGCTCACCTTCATCGCGCCGATCGCGGACGCCGTGCAATACGCCATGCTGTCGACCGGCCTGTCGCTCAATTTCGGCATCGTTGTGGTGGCCGGTGTATTCGCAGGCAGCCTGGTGACGGCACTCTCGACGCGTCGTTTCGAGTGGGAAGGTTTTACCTCGCCGCGTCACATGCTGCGCTCGATCGGCGGCGCGGCGCTGATGGGGGCGGGCGGTGCGATGGCCTATGGCTGCTCGATCGGGCAGGGTCTGACGGGGCTGTCGACGCTGGCGCTGGCGTCGTTCGTTGCGGTCGCCGGAATCTTGTTAGGGACCGCCGCAGGCCTGCGCGGCGCGCTTCGCGTGCAGCCATTGGTTTCAGCGCAGGATGCCCAGAGCCTCATCGGTAGTGATTGAAGCAGAGCCGCTTCAATCCGCCGCGCGCGTCACGATATGGATCTCCGAGGTGAGGGTGCGGTGCACCGGGCACTTGTCGGCGATTTCGATCAGCCTCTGGCGCTGCTCGGCATCGAGGTTGCCTTCCATGGCAATGACCCGATCGATCTGGTCGAGCATTCCGGCTTTGGTTTCGCATTCGGCGCAATCTTCGGCGTGGATCTTGCTGTGCCTCAGCGTCACCGTCACGCGCTCCAGCGGCAGCGACTTGCGATCCGCATACATCCGCATCGTCATCGACGTGCAGGCACCTAAGCCGGCCAGCACGAAGTCATACGGCCCCGGGCCGGTGTCCTCGCCGCCGGCACCAATAGGCTCATCGGCCAGCATGCGATGCGGGCCGACGG
>DATBYN010000481.1:0-9156 GCA_036513695.1 Bradyrhizobium sp.
AAAGATTTTCGGATGCTGGCGCTGGTCACTGATTTGCCCGTTGTCATGGAGGTGCATCCGTCGGTGCCGGCGAAGACGGTGGCGGAGTTCGTCGCCTACGCCAAACAAAATCCCGGCAAGATCAATTTCGGGTCGGCCGGCACCGGCGGCACCATTCATCTCGCCGGCGAGATGTTCAAGCAGATCGCCGGCGTCGACATGGTGCATGTGCCCTACAAAGGCGCGGGGCCGGCGCTGACCGATCTGTTGTCCGGCAACATCCAGGTGATGTTCGATACGTTGAGCACCGCGCTGCCGCCGGTCAAATCCGGATTGCTGCGGGCGATCGGCGTCAGTTCCGAGCAGCGCAGCCCTGATCTGCCCGACGTGCCGACCATTGCCGAGAGCGGCTATCCCGACTATCTCGTCAGCGTGTGGTATGGCATCGCCGCACCGGCTAAACTGCCTGACGATATCGCGCAGAAGATCAGCGCCAGTCTCGACCGCGGCCTGAACGACGACGCGTTCCGGGCCGCGCTGGAAAAGATCGGCTTCCCCGTGTTCCGTCCGCGCAGCGCCGCTGCGATCGCCGAATTCATCGACGCCGATCGCGCGCGGTGGTCGGCCGTGATAAAAGCGCAAAACATTTCACTGGACTAACGACATGGTGCGAGAGAGCGAAGTCCGCGAGGGAGAACTCGCGGTGGACATGCCCAAGGCGAATAATGCCGGCCTGGTCTTCATCGGCCGCATCCGCACGCCCTGGAAGTCGCGCCTGGAGACGCCGCGGCAGGGGCGTCACGATGGCCCGGTGTGCCGGCTGGAGATTTTCGAGCCCTGGGTGCCGGCGATCAAGGGCGTCGATTTCTACAGCAATCTGGAAGTGATCTACTGGCTGCATCTGTCGCGCCGCGATCTCGTGCTGCAAAGCCCGAAGAACAACAAATCGACCCGCGGCACCTTCTCGCTGCGCTCGCCGGTGCGGCCGAACCCGATCGGCACCTCGATCGTCAAGCTGGTCGGCATCGAGGGCAATACAGTCCTGGTGCGCGGCCTCGATTGCCTCGACGAAACGCCGCTGATCGACCTAAAACCCGACCGCTGCGAATTCTCGCCGCTGGCCCCGCCGCAAGCGGGAGATTTTCAGACGGAGTGATTTCCCGTAGCCCGAATGGAGCCAACGGGTCGGCGCGAAGCGCCGCCCGATGACAGGCTCCGCGAGATCCGGGGCCGGTATAGCCCGTATCGCACAAGGTCCCGGATTGCGCTTCGCTCAATCCGGGCTACGATATCTCATCCTGTCCTGCTGCCCGAATTTCAGCCTGTCTAGCGGAGCCATGGCATGATCCGGCGCCTACTGCTGCTTCTTTTCCTACTTCCCAACGTCGCCCTTGCGGAGAATTTTAAGGGATACCGGACGACCACGCTAGACGCCGTGATCGATGAGTGGAACGGCAAGACCAAGAGCGAGGGTCCCGGCGTCTCCTTTTCGCACCCCGAAAAGGTCAAATTCATCGCCACGCTGCGCGAAGCACCGGTGTCCTGCAGCAACGCCAGCCTTGAGACCGTACTGCGGATGATGAATTTTGCCGATCTGTTGAAGCAGGTCAGCGTTACCCATTGCGTTGCCTTCACATCACCCAGCGGAAGGTCGGTGGTCATCTACGTCCAGGACGTACTGGTGCCCGGATTGAATACCGACGCCCGGATCGGTCGCCCCGTGGAAATCCATGCTGATTTTCTTGCGTATCAGCTGGAGGCCGATCGGTCGCGCAATACCCCAATCATGCTTGTCAACAGGTTCGAGCCGCGATGAGCGAGCTGCGTGTCTAGCCGGGAAACGAATCAACCGCCCTTCAACGCCGCCACAAGCTTCGCCGCATTCTCCTCCAGCACCTTTGCATCTTCCTTGCGGCTTGCCGGCGGCAGCAGCGCCACGCCGTTGTGGCGCGGCATCACATGCATATGCAGATGAAACACGACCTGTCCGCCGGCGGGTTCGTTGAATTGCTGCACGGTGATGCCGTCGGCCTTGAACGCCTTCATCGATGCAGCCGCAATCTTGTGGGCGGCGCGCGCGACATGGGCAAAATCCTCGGGCATGATGTCGAGGATGTTGCGGGCCGGCGCCTTTGGAATCACCAGCGTATGCCCGGGACAGCGCGGCATGATGTCGAGAAACGCCAGCACGTGGTCGTTCTCATAGACCTTGTAGCAGGGGAATTCGCCGCGCAGGATTTTTGCGAAGGGGTTTTGTGGGTCATACGCGGTCATGGCAGCACCTCAAATCTAACAATCACGACGGATCGGCAGTTTTACGGAACGGCGCGGCCTCCGCGAGCTCGCGTCCCGCCTCCGCGACATAGGCGCGCTCGCGCTTGAGATAATCCGATATGGCGCGGCGCAGATCGGGATCGGCGATGTAGTGCGCGGAATAAGTAGTTTGCGGCAGATATCCGCGCGCCAATTTGTGCTCGCCCTGCGCGCCGGCCTCGACGATTTTCAGGCCGCGCTGAATGGCAAAATCGATCGCCTGATAATAGCAGACCTCGAAATGCAGAAACGGATGATGCTCGATCGCGCCCCAGTTGCGGCCAAACAGCGTGTCGGAGCCGATGAAATTGATGGCGCCGGCAATCCAGCGGCCGTTTCGCTTTGCCATCACCAACAGCACGTCCTCAGGCTTGCTCTCGCCGATCAGCGAGAAGAAGGCGCGGGTCAAGTAGGGCCGGCCCCATTTCCGCGAGCCGGTCTCCATGTAGAAGTCAAAAAAGGCGTCCCAGGCGTCTTCGGTGATGTCGCTGCCGGTGAGCGCGTGGATCGTGATCCCGCTCACCACCGCATCGCGCCGTTCGCGCTTGATCGCCTTGCGGTGCCGCGAATTAAGCGAGCCGAGAAAGTCGTCGAACGAACCGTAGCCCTGGTTGTGCCAGTGAAACTGCTGATCGGTGCGCTGCAGGAATCCGTGGCCTGCGAGATATTTTGCCTCTGTCTCGCGGGCAAACGTCACGTGAACGGAAGAGGCTTTTGTCACGCCGCATAGTGCGATGAGCCCGCTTGCCAGCGCGGTGCCGATGCGCTCGCGATCGACGCCATTTCGAATCAGCAGACGGGGACCGGTCGCTGGCGTGAAGGGAACCGAGACTTGCAGTTTTGGGTAATAGCGCCCGCCGGCGCGCTCATAGGCATCGGCCCAGCCGCGGTCGAACACGTATTCGCCCTGCGAATGCGATTTCAGATAGCAGGGGACGACACCGGCGATGGTGCCGTCGAGCCGCGCCAGCAGATGACGCGGTCCCCAGCCGGTCCGCGGAGTAGCCGAGCCGGAGGCTTCGATTGCGGAGAAAAAAGCGTGCGAAACAAATGGGTTATAGCTGATTTTTGAATTAGCGCAGGAATAGTCTGGAGCGCCGGGTGAAGCCAACGTGTCGAGCCCGTTCAGGCTCGCCGGTTCGGGCGCGGGGCTTGCGCAGGCGTCCCAATCCGCGGCCGGAATCTGGCTGACGGACGAAACGGCTTCGAGGGTTATTTCGGATGAGGCCATCGAGGATTTTGGACCGGTCACGCGTTACGATCAGCCATCGCGCATGGTGACCTCATGCAAAGAGTGACCTCGTGCAAAGATCGTGCATTGCACCAAAGACTTCAAGGGTGCCAATCGCGCATCAGGTTGGGGCATGATCCCGAAAAGTGGGAACCGGCTTTCGGAAAAGATCATGCCCAGACATGAAGCGACGGGTCTGATCCAAGCTGGATCAGACCCTATGGCAAAAAGCCTTCAAAGATCATCTGATCGGCGTAGCTCCCGGCCCGCGCGCGCTGCTCGAGCGTACGTACGGTCCAGGCCAGCAGCGGGCAGCCAAAGACGTGGCGGGCGATCCAGGGCGCGGCGACCGGCAATTCGTTGACCCAATAGGCGACGAAATCAGGCCGGGTGTGAAAGAAATGGCGCAGATGGGTCATGCCGCGGCGCTGGGCCGCGCTCGCCTCCGGCCAATCGGCTTCGGTGTAGTGGCGTTCGGCCACAATGCCGCGCGGGCGCGAGGGGATCAGCTCGCGCAAGGCTACGACCTGATCCGGATCGAAGGACATGCCGACCGCCGGGCCGTCATAGGCTGACAAAACCTCGGCCATCCGCTTCACCAATTTGCGGTCGCCATCAAAATGGCTTTTCACTTCGATGACGAGCGGCACGCGGCCCTTTACGAGCGTACAGAGATCGCTGAGCGACATCATCTGTTCGGACGTGTCCTTGAACTTGACCGCCTTCAGCTCGGCGGCGGTCATGCCGAGCAGGGGGCCCGAACCCTCGGTGAGACGGCCGAGCGCGTCGTCATGATGCACCATCGCCTCGCCGTCGGAGGTAAGCTGGATGTCGCATTCGATGGCAAAATTGCCCATGACCGCGGCCTGTGCCGCGCCCGGCATATTCTCGATGATGCCGCGGGCGCAGTCGTGCAGGCCGCGATGGGCTACGGGGCGGGCCGTCAACCAGTCGGGCGCACGCACCTCATCTCTTCCGTTAGGAAACCTCGAATAGTCCCTCGACCTCGACAGAGGCATCAGCGGGAAGCGAGGCGACGCCAACGGTGGTGCGGGCATGGCGGCCCTTGTCGCCAAAGGCCGCGACCATCAGGTCGGAGGCGCCGTTTAGCACCTTGGGCCCGTCGAGAAAATCGGGAGCGGAATTGACAAAACCGCCGAGCCGGACCACGCGCACCACCTTGTCGAGATCGCCGAGCGCGGCCTTGATCTGCGCCAGCAAATTGATGGCGCAACCACGCGCCGCGGCGTTGCCCTGTTCGGCGGTGACGCCGGCGCCGAGCTTGCCCTTGGCGATCAATTTGCCCTGCGGGTCGAAGCAAACCTGGCCCGAGACGAACAGCAGGTTTCCGGTGCGCACGAAACCAACGTAATTTGCTACTGGGCTTGCGGGCTCATGCAAGACAATGCCCTGCGCCGCCAATTTCTGTTCAACCGTACCCGCCATGTTTCGTCCCCGTCTGATTTCACTTGCACCCGATTCCAGCTCGGATCGGGCCCGCCTGTTTCGCGCATCGCGCCCGGACATGCAAGCCGGCGCCGATCAGCCGCGGGGTGCCAAAAAACATGGCAAGGCGGCGGCTAATCCGTACTTTTTCGTGAACTGGCCCTAGTTGCGGCGCAATAGGGCGGTCATTAAAGTGACAAATCCCATCTTTTGAGGAAAACACATGGCCTGCTCGTTCCGGACTCCGTCCCGAAATGTCAGATCGCTGTTATGGACTGCGGCCGCTGTCGCGCTCGCGTCGAATTTTGCGACTGCGCAGGCTAACGCCGCGGCGGGCGGACCGTTCCTGTCGCATCAGGCGCTCTATGAACTCAGCCTGGTAAAATCGCGGGGCACCAATTCGATCAACAGCGCGCGCGGACGTATTCTGTATAATTTCTCGGGCAGCGCCTGCGAGGGCTACACCTCGGAATTCAGGCAGGTCTCGGAACTCGACAGCGGTGAGGGCAAGCTCACCCTGAGCGATCTGCGCTCGACCTCCTGGGAGGATGGCGCCGGAAAAAGCTACCGCTTCAAGATCGATGCGCGGATGAACGACGCCGATTCGAGCCCGGTCGACGGGGTTGCGGAGCGCACCGGCGATCACATCACGGTCAAATTGAAGCAGCCGGTGGCCAAGACCTTTACCCTCGACGGTTCAACGGTGTTCCCGACCGAGCAGATCCAACGCATCATTGCCGCGGCGAAGGACGGCAAATCGCTGCTTGAGCTCACCGTCTATGACGGATCGGACAATGGCGAAAAGGTCTACAACACGCTCACCGTGATCGGGCAGCCGATCCCAGGCGACCGCACCATCGAGGCGCCCGATCCCTCCACCACCAATGATGCGATGAAATCGCTGACGCGCTGGCCGGTGACAGTCAGCTATTACGACCGCGACGCCAAGGTCGCCGAAGGCGAGCAGACGCCGGTCTATGCGATGTCGTTCGAGCTGTTCGAAAACGGCGTCTCCCGGGCGCTGGTGCTTGATTACAATGATTTTGTCATTTCCGGCGCGCTCGGCAAATTCGACGTCAAGGATTCCAAGCCGTGTAAGACAGCGGAAGCGCCGAAGTAGTCCGCGTCATTACCGGCCGTCATTGCGAACGCGCGCCCGATGACAGGCTCCGCGAAGCAATCCATATCTCCGCGTGACGAAGCATGGATTGCTGCGTCGCAAGTGCTCCTCGCGATGACGGCGGTGAGAGCTTCGCACGCGCCTAAGCCATGCTACTCCGCCTTCTCCGGCCCGTCATAGGCGATGCCCCTGATCACGGCGCCCTGGCCAAACTTCTTGCGCAGATCGTCCATCGCGCGTTCGGCATGGGCGGAGCGGCGGTCGAGCATGTCGGTGTCGTCGGCCTGCGAACCCGGCCGCAGCGCACTGACGCCGGCACCCATCAGGCGGAACGCCGTGCCGTCGATTTCCTTGGCGAGCATTTCGCGGGTAATGGCAAAAATCTTTGCCGCCAGCTGCGTCGGAGCGTGGATCGATTGCGAGCGGGTGCGCTGCCTGAAATCGGCGGTTTTCAGTTTTAGGGTGATGGTCGATCCCGCCAGCTCGCCATTCTTGAGGCGCAAGGAAACTTTCTCCGACAACCGCCACAACAGCCTTTCCAGCGTCGCAAAATCCCGGATGTCGTTTTCGAACGTGGTCTCGCTGGAAATGGTCTTGGCGCCGCGATCGGGCACGACGCTGCGATCGTCGATCCCGCGCGCCAGCCGCCACAGCCTGCGGCCTTCGGTCGAAAACTGCTTCATCAGTTCGATTTCGTCGGCGCGCTGCAAATCGGCGATGGTGCGAAAGCCGCGCTGGATCAGCCGCTCCTGCGTTGCCGGCCCGACGCCAAAAATGAATCCGACCGGTTTTTCGGCAAGCATGGCACGGGCTTCCTCCTGGTCGAGCGCGGCAAAGCCGCGCGGCTTGTCGAGGTCGGAGGCGATCTTGGCGAGGAACTTGTTGCAGGACAGCCCGACGGAAACCGTAATCCCGATGTCGCGTTCGACGTCGCGGGCGAAACGCGCCAGCACCTTTGCCGGAATCATGCCGTGCACGCGCTCGGTTCCGGAGAGGTCCAAAAATGCTTCATCGATCGAAAGCGGCTCGACCAGCGGCGTCAGCGCCTGCATGGCGTGGCGCACCTCGCGGCCGACCCGGACATATTTTGCCATGTCGGGCCGGACTACGACCGCGGATGGACACAGCGCGAGCGCTTTGAACATCGGCATGGCGGAACGCACGCCAAAAGTGCGGGCGATGTAGCAGGCGGCAGAGACCACGCCACGCTTGCCGCCGCCGATGATCACCGGCTTGTCGGCGAGTTCCGGATTGTCGCGTTTCTCGACGGTGGCGTAGAACGCATCGCAATCGATATGGGCGAGCGTCAGCACCGGCAGCGCGCGGTGACGGACGAGGCGAGGGGAGCCGCAAGTGCCGCATCGTCGGCCTGTGAATTCGAGATCGCCGAGGCAATCCCGGCAAAAGCAGGTCGGCCCAGTGAGCGCTGGTGCGACCGTGCTCACGGCACGTCGCGCTCCCATGTCGGGTCGCCCAGCACCTGACGCGCCGCGGCGATGTTGGTCGGGTGAAGTTGCGAGGCGGACGCGAATGCCTTCACGGTTGCGTCATCGCGCAGCACAAAATCGAGCACGCTTGTGAGAAACTGCGGCTCGGTGGCGGCGGTGCGGAGCGTCTCGGGGCCCAAACCGCTCTCGGCCAGAAATAGTCCTAACCGCTCGGGGTCGCCGGCAATGAAGCTCAGCGCCTGAACTGCAACGATTTCAGCCACTTCCCGGGGGTTTTGAACAGACTTTTTCAACGGAGGTGTTTGCCTTTCGCTAACTTATGGTCTCTATTTTGGAACCATCATGCCCGAGTCTCTAGAACGTGTTCAAGCAAGTGGAAACCACTTCGCAAAAGACGGCAATCGGGCTTAACGGGTTAGAGCGAATCTGGCGCTAGTTTGAATTCACTTTGTGAGACGCCTGGCGGGGCATATTGTTGCACCGCATCCAAGGGTCTGTCTCCTGGGAAGTGGGAGGGACGGGATGGCAAAAACCGTCCTGATCGTGGAGGACAACGAGCTGAATATGAAGCTCTTTCGCGATCTCTTGGAAGCGCATGGCTACCAGACCTCGGGCACCTCCAACGGTTTCGAGGCGCTCGATCTTGTCCGCAAGCTTCGTCCCGATCTCGTCTTGATGGATATCCAGCTTCCGCAGGTCTCCGGCCTCGAGGTGACGCGCTGGATCAAGGACGATCCGGAGTTGCGCGCAATCCCTGTCGTCGCCGTCACGGCCTTCGCGATGAAGGGCGATGAAGAACGCATCCGCGAGGGCGGCTGCGAAGCATATTTGTCCAAGCCGATCTCGGTCGGCAAATTTATTGAAACCGTTAGACGCTTTATTGGGTAGGGAAATTTCAGATGTCCGCGCGTATCCTTGTCGTCGACGATGTCCCCGCTAACGTCAAGCTATTGGAAGCGCGGCTGTCGGCGGAGTATTTCGACGTCCTGACCGCGGCCAACGGCGCCGAGGCGCTGGCGATCTGCGCGCGTGCCGAATGCGATATCATCCTGCTCGACGTCATGATGCCCGATATCGACGGCTTTGAAGTCTGCCGCCGGCTGAAGTCGAACCCGGCCACGCATTTTATTCCGGTGGTGATGGTGACAGCGCTGGATAGCCCGTCCGATCGCGTACGCGGGCTCGAAGCGGGCGCCGACGATTTCCTGACCAAACCGGTGTCCGACATCGTGCTGATCGCGCGGGTACGCTCGCTGACGCGGCTCAAGATGATGACCGACGAATTGCGCATGCGCGCCATCACCTCGCTCGAGATCGGCGTGCAGGCGCCGGAGCGCAGCGCCGTCGCCGATACCGGCAAGCTCGGACGTATCCTCTTGGTCGACGACCGGCCGTCGTCCTATGAACGGCTGGCGCCGGTACTTTCCACCGAGCACACCGTCGACGTCGAAACCAACCCGGCGGAGGCGGTGTTTCACGCCGCCGACGGCAATTACGACCTTCTCATCGTCTCACTCGGCCTCGACAATTTCGACGGCCTTCGGCTGTGCAGCCAGTTGCGCTCGTTGGAGCGGACCAGGGCGGTGCCGATCCTCGCCATCGCCGACGCCGACAATAAC
>DATBYN010000482.1:0-10126 GCA_036513695.1 Bradyrhizobium sp.
ACTTCGCTCGGGTGCGACGCCCGCAACACTTTGATCCCGGACAATTCGAAGACGCCGGCGGT
This sequence comes from Bradyrhizobium sp., assembly GCA_036513695.1. Taxonomy (GTDB): domain Bacteria; phylum Pseudomonadota; class Alphaproteobacteria; order Rhizobiales; family Xanthobacteraceae; genus Bradyrhizobium. Next base: position 63 of record DATBYN010000482.1, read on the forward strand.
GCTCGACCCCATCGGCACCTGCCAGGGATTGAATTCGCCCCATTCGCCGCGCATCGTCACCAGCGTCAGGAACGGAAAACGAAAAATCTGGGTCAGCGACAGCATGTTCACGCAATTGCCGACCCCGCTCGACTGCATCAGCAGCACGCCGCGCTGGCCGCCGGCCCACGCCCCGGCCAACATGGCCACGCCCTCTTCCTCCGTCGTCAGCGGCACCGCGCGCATCGACGGCGCGCCCAGCACGCGTTCGATCAATTGCGAATGCCCGGCATCCGGCACGTAAGGCACCTGACGGACATCGAAGCGCTGCAGAAGCGCAAAAATCTCCTCCGGCCAAGAAGGAGTAGTTTCGGACAGGGCTACGGAACCAGCTTCAGTGCGGGCGTGCATTTTTCATTTCCGGTCGGCTGGGCAACACTGTATTCGGGTGCGGGACTGTAGACGGCGCCGCATTTTACGAAAGAGCGAAAACGGCATATCCCTGTCCCCAAAGAGTATGGCAGCATGACTGCGAACGCGCGAGAGCTGGCGAGGAGTTTCGACCTCGAGAAACTCACCCCGGAATTTTACGCCGACCCCTACCCGGTCTATCGTGCACTGCGGGAGCACGAGCCGATAAAACTCATGCCGAATGGCTCCTACTTCCTGACGCGCTATGACGATCTGGTCTCTGCCTACAAGAACACGAAGCTCTTTTCATCCGACAAGAAAAAGGAGTTTTCGCCGAAATACGGCACATCGCTACTCTACGAACACCACACCACCAGCCTCGTCTTCAACGACCCGCCGGCCCATACGCGGGTGCGGCGCTTGATCATGGGCGCACTGTCGCCGCGCGCGATCGCCGAGATGGAGCCCTATTTGATCGCGCTGGTCGACCGGCTGCTCGATGGTATCGCCGCCAAGGATAATTTCGAGCTGATCGGCAATTTTGCCTCCGCGATCCCCGTCGAGGTGATCGGCAATCTGCTCGACGTGCCCAGAGACGAGCGCGAGCCGTTGCGCGACTGGTCGCTGGCGATTTTGGGCGCGCTCGAACCGGTCATCAGCCCCGAAGCGTTTGCGCGCGGCAACAGCGCGGTAAAAGATTTCCTCGCCTATTTGGAAGACCTGGTCGAGCGGCGTCGCGCAAAGCCAGGCAACCCCGATCGCGACGTGTTGACGCGTCTCATTCAGGGCGAGGACAATGGCGAGCGCCTCACCGCGAAGGAACTGCTGCACAATTGCATCTTCCTGCTGAACGCCGGACACGAGACCACGACCAATCTGATCGGCAACGGACTGGTGGCGTTGTCGCAAAATCCCGCGCAGAAAAAGCGGCTGATCGAGCATCCCGATCTGATCAAGTCCGCGGTCGAGGAAATTTTGCGATTTGAAAGCTCGAACCAGCTCGGCAACCGCATGACCACAGATCGCGTCGAACTCGGCGGCGTCACGCTCGTCGCCGGCACGCCGGTGACGTTGTGCATCGGGGCTGCAAACCGCGATCCCCGACAATTCCCTGATCCGGAAACGCTCGACATCGGCCGCACCCCGAACCGGCATCTGGCGTTCGCCACCGGCGCGCATCAATGCGCCGGCATGGCGCTGGCGCGGCTCGAAGGCGCGATTGCGATTTCGCGATTTTTGGCGCGGTTTCCGGGTTACGCGCTGGGCGGCGAACCAGTGCGCGGCGGCCGCGTCCGCTTCCGCGGATTTTTGAGCGTGCCGTGCGTGGTCGGATGATCCGCCGTCACAAATACATCATAACGGCAATTGCGAATGCGCACGATGGGACACGATTTCCCTCAACCGTGGCGATTCCGCCACAGCCCGAAAGCCCTGCGCAAGTTAGGATTGCTCCCAATCATCAGGGATGGGCAGGATCATGAAAAAGCTGTTTTCCGGAATGGCAGCCGTTTTGGCTCTATCGACGACGGCCTCCGCCGCCGATCTGGCGGTCAACAGCCCGATGCCGATGCCTGCTCTGGTGATCTTCAGCTGGAGCGGGTGTTACGTCGGTGTCGAGGGCGGCGGAAACTGGGGAAGAAGCGAGCAGATCGCGCGCTCGGGCGCCTTCGTCAATTCGCCGATCACCGGAAAATTCGATTTGAGCGGCGGCATCGCCGGCGGCACCGTCGGCTGTAATTTCCAAACGAGCAACTTCGTGTTTGGCATCGAGAACGATTTCTCGTGGACGAACAAGAAGGGCTCGGCGTCCGATCTGCCGCCATTCAACGTCGCCAGCACCAGCGCCACGCGCGAGAAGTGGATTGACACCCTGCGCCCCCGCTTCGGCTATGCCTGGGACAAGTTTTTGTTCTACGGCACCGCCGGCGTGGCGTTTGCAGGAACCGACGTGACCGTCTCCAATCCGGCCTTCGGCAGCTTCACCAATTCGCAGACCCGGATTGGCTGGACGGCCGGTGTCGGCGGCGAATGGGCGGCCTGGACCGGTCCGTGGGGCGCGGTGACATTCAAGCTGGAATATCTGCACGCCGACTTCGACAGCAAGCAATATTTCAATCCGCCCGTCGCCATTCCCACCGGGACCATCGTAACCCGCGACATGAAGCTGCGGGACGATATGGTTCGCGTCGGCATGAACGTATTGTTCAACTGGGGCGGCCCGGTCATCGCGAAGTATTAATTGCTTTGTGTAGGATGGGTTGAGCCTGCGGGTCGCGCGGATGCGCGCCGATGATAAACTCCGCGATACCCATCACCTCACTGCATCGCGACCCATTGATGGGCCACCGTCATCTCGACTGCCTCTCCGCCTGCTCGACGGTGCAGAGCGCGGACTCGATCCCGCTCAAAATGGCCCGGTCCCAGACCTCATAGCCAGCAGCGTTGAGGTGGATACCGTCAAACGTGTGACGATCCGGCATCGCCGGCAAGGAAATGAATGTGACCCGGGCTTCTTCGGCGAGCTGGCGCAAGATTGCGTTATAGCTGTCGATCACGGCGATGCCGACGTTTTTCGCCGCTTCCAATCCGGCCTCGGGGGATGGTATCGCCACAATCGCGCGGCGCGGCGTCAACGCTGCCAATTCGGTCAACAGCGCCTGGTAATTTGACCTGAATTGCTCGACGCCATGCGCCATCGCCGCATCGTTGGTACCGAGCGAAACAACAACCAGCGCCGCGCGCTTGCCGCCAAGCGACTGCGAGAGAATCGCGCCGAGGTTGCTCGCCGTCGATGCGCCTCCAATCCCGGCGTTGACGATAGCGTGGCCGCATAATGACCGCGGCAACGTCGATGCCTCGACAATGCTGTCGCCGAGAACGACGATCGCATCATCGAATCGCGCCAGCGTAGATTGGATGACGAAATGCCGCGTGGTCGCGTGGGGGTCGAAGACGACGTCATGCTTTGGCCATGCCGCCCATGCGCAGACCGCGACCAGCGCGACGAGGGCCACACGGTTCCGGTTCATTTGGCCGCCGCGATCGGATTGACACCGGCCGTCGTCACACCCAGCGCTTCATGATGCACATCGGACATGCGCTTTCGCAATCTCCTTGATAGCTCAAGCGCGCGGCGATCGACCGGGAGAAAAAATATGCTGCAGACAAACGCAAGGCCTATCCCGACAACGATCGCACCCACGCGAGCCAGTTCTATCCCGACAATGCCGTTCAACAGCAGGAATAAGGCGGCTGCAGGTCCGAACAGGATCGGCCAGTGAATCAAATAGAGCGGAAACGACAATTTGGAGCAGCGAACGAGCCAGGGGCTGGATAGAAACCTGCGCGCAACCTCAAGATCGATGATCCCGATCAGGACCAGGATCGCGCCAAATGTTTTCTGCTGCACCGGCGCGAACGGACCAGGGAGCAGGAAGTAGGTCGGATCGGCACATAGGCTCCGCAACCATTGCGGCTGCCACACTTCCGCGAACACGCACAGAACCACCCCCAAAGCGATTGAGAAAACCGGCAGCAGCTTGCGGGCCGGCGCAGGCCGTTCGGCACGACGGAAAGTCGCCAGCAGATGACCGATGAAGAAGCAGATATAGGCGCTCCGGACCGTGAAGATCGCACCGAGCAGCACGACGGCCCACCACCAAGCGCGCGATCTTCGGGCGAACCCGCACAGCCCCAGCACGATCATCGAGCCGTAGAATTCGATGCTGAGTGTCCACAGCGGCGCAACAAAGGATTGCTCGATCGGCTGCTGCCACGGCAGAAAAGCAACGCCGGGTGATCCACGATAGCTCAGGAACAATGCATTGAGCACCCCGTCCCTGATCACCGAGAGGATCGAAAGGTCGGTGCGCCATTGGCTGGCGAACCAGGCCGATCCGCTCAAATCGCCGGCCTCGACGTTCGGCCTGCCGAACATCAGCATCACGGCTGCGGCGACCAGCGTTGCAGCCAAAGCCGGCAGACCGAGGCGGATCAGCCGGGCCACGATCTGGGAGGACGGTTGCGCCAGATGATGCTCGAACGAACGGGTCAAGACGTAGGCGCTGAGCACGAAGAAGATGTAGACGGCCGAATGGCCGTCATACAGAAAATACAGTGGCGACAAGTGAATGCCGCGCGCAACGATTGCGTCAGGCGGCGGCACCAAATCCGGAGCGAACGCCAACAGAAAATGAAAGAGCAGAACCTGCAGCGCAGCGAGGCCCCTGACCGATTCGAGATAGGCGATGCGAGGCGCTTTATCGCGCGAAGCCTCGGGATACTGGCGCGCGAAGTTACTCATCGGTCAGGCATCGGCCAGGCGGCCGCGACGCCAAATGAGGCTGGTTTGCAATCGTCGGAGCGGATACAGGCTTGGCCACGCGAAATCCCTTGCGCGCGTAAACGCGCTTTGCCCGAACGCGCACGCCTTCAACCAATAGGACCAACAGTCCTTAAGAAATCTTAAGGATTTGAGGCATGCCGGCGGGATTTTGGGTGATTGGCAAGAGCGCGGCCGGACCGCGCGTCCGCGCCGGCCTTGACGCAACGGCGTCAGAGGCCGCCTTGCCAGGCATCAATCCGGTGCGCCTTGAATGAGGCCGGGACCATCACGAATCATCGACGGAGCGCCATCTCGACGGTATATTGACCGAAGAGAGCACTCGGTCGCAAGCGGCCGATACCGGCGCGGTGACGAACGATGCCTCCACCGGCCCATGATTTCATCGCCAGGGAAGCGCGCTTCGGCGCGCAGAACTACGCGCCGCTCGGCGTCGTTCTGTCGCGCGGCGAAGGCGTCTTTGTGTGGGACACCCAAGGCAACCGTTATCTCGACTGCCTCTCCGCCTATTCGGCCGTCAATCAGGGCCACTGCCATCCGAAGATACTGGCCGCCATGGTGGAACAGGCAGGCAGACTGACCCTGACGTCGCGCGCCTTCCACAACGACCAGCTGGCGCTTTTCTACGAAGAGATCGCGAACTTGACCGGCTCGCACAAGGTGCTGCCGATGAACAGCGGTGCCGAGGCGGTGGAGAGCGCGATCAAGTCGGTGCGCAAGTGGGGCTATGAGGTGAAGGGTGTGCCGGACGGGCAAGCCGAGATCATCGTCTGCGCCGACAATTTTCACGGCCGCACCTTAGGCATTGTCGGCTTCAGCACCGATCCTGCGTCGCGCGATCATTTCGGGCCGTTCGCGCCGGGTTTTATCATTATCCCGTTCGGCGACGCCGATGCGCTGAAACAAGCGATCACGCCGAACACCGTCGCCTTCCTGGTCGAACCAATCCAGGGCGAAGCCGGCGTCATCATTCCGCCGGAGGGCTATTTTGCGAGGGTGCGCGAACTCTGCACCGCGCACGACGTGATGCTGATCCTCGACGAAATCCAGACCGGGCTCGGCCGCACCGGCAAATTGCTCGCCGAGCAGCATGACGGCATCGAGGCCGACGTGACACTGCTCGGCAAGGCGTTGTCCGGCGGCTTCTACCCGGTATCGGCGGTGCTTTCGAACAATGAAGTGCTCGGCACCTTAAAACCCGGCCAGCATGGCTCGACCTTCGGCGGCAACCCGCTGGCGTGCGCGGTGGCTCGTGCAGCGCTGCGCGTGCTTGTCGAGGAGGGGATGATCGAGAATGCGGCCATGCAAGGCGAGCGCTTCCTTGAGGGATTGAAGAGCATCCGCGCCAACACGATCCGCGAGGTGCGCGGCCGCGGGCTGATGCTGGCGGTCGAATTGAACCCGGAAGCAGGCCCCGCGCGCCGCTACTGCGAGGCGCTGCAGACGCGAGGCATCCTCGCGAAAGACACCCATGACCACACGATCCGTATCGCCCCGCCGCTGGTGGTCACCGGCGATCAGGTCGACTGGGCGCTGCAGCAGATCGGCGCCACGTTGACGCAGGATTTGTCGTGAGGGTCACTTCTCCCTCGCCCCGCTCTTCGCGGGGTCGGGACGAGCGAAGCTCGCCCTGAGAGGGTTGGGGTGAGGGGCTGTCTCCGCAAATTCCGAACATAGATGCGCGCGGTGAGTCCCCCAGATGCGGATGGCTGGCGCGGCACCATCAACCCGCAACGGCCCGTCGTGGCGTCGCTAACGCTCTGAAACTACTTCCGCCCTTGGGTAATAACGGACATGTCCGGACTTCCTGCTGGCTTGACCCGGTCGCCAATGGACCCATCTCGGACTTAGCAAGCGTATTCTTTACCGCTTGCAGCTCCAGTGCATGTCGAGGACAGCTACGTGATTGTTGTGGAAACGCAGCGGGTCGCGGTGGGGAAGTAGCCGCCTCCCACATAAATTGACCTCAGCGCGGGACCGCGCTGAGGTCATCTCATGGCAATCGAAGCTTAAGCAGTCAGTTGACATTTCAGACCGCGATCAACATCGATGTACGACGGTCGATCACCCGCATACCTGGCGGGGTTGCAAACGCCAGCCATGCGCAGTGTGCACCCGTCGCTGAACAACGTAGCAAGTGCCGTTGTCGTAGTAGGAGTCGCCGTAGGTGTAGTACGGATAGTCGTAAGCGTAGTCGTTCCAGTAGCCATACGGCCGGTAGCCGTAGCGGTGCCCGTAGTCGTGGCCATGAAATCCTCGAACAACGGGACCGGGGCCAAAACCGTGGAAGCCGCCACCTCGAACGACGGGACCGGGGCCACCGTGGAATCCTCCAGCGAAGCCGCCGCCGTGAAAACCGCCGCCGCCCATGGCCATGCCGCCGCCGTGGAAGCCACCGCCACCAAAGCCGCCACCACCGTGTCCGCCGCCACCACCACCGCCACCACCGCCACCGCCGCCGCCTCCACCGCCACCTCCGCGTGCCTGTGCGCCCGTCGCAAGCAGAGACCCGGCAAGCAGGGCGGTTGCCAATACCATCGTTGTTCTTCGTGCAGTCATGAATTTTCCTTTCGATGGGCAGGAGCCATCAGCGATCATCGAACTTCCTGCCCGGCCTCATATCGTTGCCCAACTCCGAATGGCTAACGGGAAATTTCGAAGACAGTAATCGGAGCGGCCGATTGCGCTCAGCGCAAAAAAAGCACGATGCCGGTCAGCGCGCTGGTAGCGCTACGGTGTCCCGGTCAGGCGCAAATGCTTTCTTGGCACCAGTCAGACACTCTCGGATCAGATTTCCGAGCATCCTGAATTCGGCGCCGCGCGAGGATGTCGACCGCCAAGCGAGGACCAGTGTCCGGTACGGCTTGTCTGGAGAGAGCGGTCGAATCACGACATTGCGGGTTGAAGCGAGTTCCGAATCCACCGCAATCTGGGGCATCAGCGTGATACCAAGGTTCGCGGCCACCATCTGGACAAGCGTTCGCAGGCTGGTCGCCTGGAAGACCTCATTGCGAACCGGGTCCACGATCCGACATGCCTGCAGTGAATGGCTGCGCAGGCAATGTCCGTCCTCAATCAGGAGCAGCTGTTCGCGGGCCAGGTCATCACGGCTCACCACCTTGTGATGGCGGAGAGAATGGGTGCGCGGCATCGCTACGACGATTGGGTCTTCCGCGATTTGCATCACCTCGACATCGCCAAGTTCATAAGGAATGGCCACCAGCAAAATGTCGAGCTCGCCTCCGGCGAGCTTGTCCAGCAGGACTGCAGTCGGAGCCTCCCGCACGTGCAGCTTGAGCTTCGGCCGCGCCGTGCCCAGATGCGACAGCAGCGAGGGCAGCACATAAGGTCCGACTGTCGGGATTACCCCGAACCGGAGCGGCCCGGACAGTGGCTCCTGTGCATTGCGGGCCAACCCGACCAGTTCCTCGGCGTCGACCAGCAGGCGCTGAGCGCGCGTCGCGATCTCTTTCCCCAAGGGCGTCAGCATCACGTGGCGATGGCTGCGCTCAAACAGCGTTATGCCAAGCCGTGCCTCGAGCTCCTTGATCCCTCCGCTCAGCGTCGATTGCGTGACGGCACAACTTTCCGCAGCACGGCCGAAATGGCCCTGCTCGGCCAGGGCACACAGAAAGCGAAGTTGTTGAAGACTGGGCAGGATGGCCATCGGAATGTCCAATGAAGCTGTGCGTTTTTATCCATTGGACCAATGGCAAAGAATGACGGAACATCCGGACGCACGAGATGTGCCGGCAGATGACGATCCCATTGCTGGGTACTTATAAATCAATCGCTTGCGAACATCTCACTATCAGGTGAAGCGCCATGAAATATCGTCAACATTTCGAATCCACCATCGAGGTAATTCGCCGCGAGGGTCGTCGCGTCTTTACGAATCTGAACCATCAATAGATGGAGTTTGTTTCTTTGTCCGATGCCTTGATTAGCTTGGTCCCCATCTACGGCCCGTGGATCATCTTTGGTATTGTTGCGTTGGAAAGTGCCGGCGTGCCTCTCCCCGGAGAGACAATCCTTGTTGCCGCTGCACTCCTTGCCGCCACCACTGGTCAGATCAACATCGTCGTCGTTGTACTGGCAGCTGCAGCGGGTGCGATTGTCGGGGACGGTATCGGATACATGGTCGGGCGTCGCCTCGGGCTGCCCTTTCTTCGCAGATACGGTCGGTACATCCGCCTCGATGAGGATCGATTGCTGATCGGTCGATATCTTTTCTTTCAGTATGGCAACGCCGTCGTGTTCTTTGGGCGTTTCATTGCAGTGCTACGAATGTTTGCGGCTTTGCTTGCGGGCGCTAATTGCATGCCGGCAGGTCGGTTTTTCTTCTTCAATATGACTGGTGGAGTCTGCTGGGCGTGTCTCTTCGGCTTCGGTGCTTATGCAGTGGGCACCGAAATTTACAAGATTTCCGGAACACTGAGTGTGATCTCGTTGGGCCTGTTTATTGCGGCGGGATATGCACTCTCAATTTTCATTCGACGAAATGAAGTCACGCTACGCCGTCGAGCGGAAGTAGCTCTGTCAGATCATTCGTGCGGATGACAGCCGTTAATGGCACATAGCGTCATTTCGCTGCGCTGCGGAATTTGGTCGCTATCGGGGCATAGGCGGACATCGAGCGAGCCGCCACGCGCCGCTTGGATGAGGCAGTTTCGCCGTCACGCTTGTCGCCAACCAGAGCACCGGGCGTGATCGGGTCCCATGGCGCCGCGTCCTACACCGCCCTCGTCGAGCCGGCGTCCCGGTTCGTGCCATGCAACGGACAATTCGGATCGGGTTCGATCAACATGCCGGCAGGTTCGCGCTCCTGCGGATGGCTGGCGCGGTACCGTCAAGGCGTAACGGCCCGTCGTGGAGTCACATCCTCCGAAATAACTTGCGCTTTCGGGTCATAACGCACCTGGCCGGATTTGCTGCTGGCTTGACCTGGTCGAGAATGCCCCAAATCGGTCCTCAGGGCCGATGCAAACTCAAGCATTCCGGTTCCGAACCTGATCCAGCGCCCATACGGCAAGGGCGCGATATGGTAGTCTTTCCGCCGGAGGGAGCGAGGTCCTCACCTCGTAGCTCACATGAGGCGGCGCGAGTTCATCACTCTTCTCGGCGGTGCCGCGGCTGGATGGCCGCTCTCGGCGCGCGCGCAGCAATCGGCGATGCCGGTGATCGGGTTCCTCAACGGCGCATCACCAGAGGGATGGGCGCCCTTTGCGGCGGCGTTCCGCCAAGGCCTGAACGAAGCCGGCTATGTCGAAGGTCAGAACGTGGCGATCGAGTATCGCTGGGCAGAAGACCACTATGACCGATTGCCGGCGCT
>DATBYN010000483.1:0-8390 GCA_036513695.1 Bradyrhizobium sp.
GAAGGCGATAAACTTTATATCGAGACCGAACCTCAGATAAATCCCAACTTCGGAAAGCTGGTGCGCGTCACCCTGATTTGGGAGCGGGAGAAGTAAATGGAGCGGTTGTGTCATCAGACAAGTGACAGCGGATATGCAAGCGACAGCGGATATGACAGTGTCGTTGGTGTCCCAGGAAGGAGCGTTGTTGTCATGAACCGATTTACAAAACTCCTGCTGGCGTCCGCGGCGTTATGCGCGGTCACCATCTTGCCCGCGCGCGCGGAGATCGATGTCAACAGTCTCAAGGCCGCGATCGAGACTTCGGTGGAAGCCGATTACCCAAAACTCGACGCGCTCTACAAGGATATCCACGCCCACCCGGAGATCGCCTTTCAGGAAGAGAAAACCGCGAGCAAGCTCGCCGCCGAGATGCGCGCGCTGGGTTTTGAGGTCACTGAAAAGGTCGGCAAGACCGGGCTGGTTGCCATTTACAAGAATGGCGAAGGCCCCACCATCATGGTGCGCACCGAGCTCGACGCGCTGCCGATGGAAGAAAAAACCGGCCTTAGCTATGCGAGCCACGACAAAACCATATGGCAGGGGCGCGAGACGTTTGTCGCCCATAGCTGCGGCCACGACATCCACATGGCGAGCTGGGTCGGAACGGCCAAAACACTGGTCGGCCTGAAGGACCAGTGGCAGGGCACGCTGATGTTCATCGCCCAACCCGCCGAAGAGACGGTGTCCGGCGCCAAGGCGATGTTGGCCGACGGCCTGTTCACGCGATTCAAAAAGCCCGACTATGGGTTTGCCTTGCACGATGGTCCCTTCGCCTACGGCACTATCAGCTATCGCGTCGGCATCGGTTCGTCCAATTCCGACAGCCTCGCGATAAAATTCCACGGCCGCGGCGGTCACGGCGCGGCGCCACAGTCGACCATCGATCCCGTCATGATCGCGGCGCGCTTCATCGTCGACGTGCAAAGCGTGATCAGCCGCGAAAAAGACCCGACCGAATTCGGCGTGGTCTCGATCGGCGCGATCCATGGCGGCACCGCGGAAAATATCATTCCCGACGACGTGCTGCTGCTCGGCACCATCCGCACTTTCAAGCCGGAGGTGCGCGCCAAGATGCTGGCCGGGATCGAGCGGACGGCGAAGGCCGCCGCCGCCATGTCGGACGCGCCCGCGCCGGAGATCAAAATCACCGAGGGCGCCAAGGCCGTGATGAACGATCCCGGCGTGGTTGCGACTGCCGAGAAGGTGCTGAAGGCGGCGTTCGGTGACAAGCTCCGGCCGTCGCCGCCGGGCACGCCGAGCGAGGATTTCTCGGAGTTCATCAATGCCGGCGTGCCGTCGATGTTTTTCAACATCGGCGTCTACGAGCCGGAACGCGTCGCCGCGGCGCGCGAGGGAACCGGCCCGTGGCCGCCGTCCAATCATTCGCCGTTGTTTGCGCCGGTGCCGAAGCCGACCATCGAAACCGGCGTCGAGGCGATGACGCTCGCCGTGCTGAGCACCTTCGATCAGCATGCAATGGGCAAATGAAAGCGGGTTTGCCGGCGTCGCGCGAGAAACTTTTTCTAAGCGGAACCCACCTCTATGAAATCCAACAGCCAAAACGTGAATTCCACGGCCAAGCCGAGCAAGGAAGCCAAGCTCTCGCGTACCCATGCGCCCGCCAATCTATCGCCGTCGGACTGGCAACGCGGCTTGCGCCGCCAGTTCGGCCGCGAGCAGCCCTTCGGACTTGAAAACCTGACCAGCGAACCATTCTTCTCCGACTTTCGAGTCAGCAATCCCGTTTCGAAATCCAGTTACCGCGTCGCGATCAGGGGCCTGGGGCCAGGCGGCAATTTTTGTTCGTGCCCGGATTATGCCACCAGCGAATTGGGTACTTGCAAGCACCTGGAATTCGCGCTTGCCCGGCTGGAGAAAAAGCGCGGCGCCAAGGCAGCGTTTGCGCGAGGCTACCAGCCGGTATTTTCTGAGCTGTACTTGCGCAATGAAGGCAAACGCTGCGTGCATTTTCGCGCCGGAACGGACTGTCCGATGGTGGTGCGCGAGGCCGCCGCAGATTTGTTCGATGCCGAACGCAATGGGATGCTGCCGGAGGACCGCTTCGGCGAGTTGGAGCATTTCATGGCGATCGCGTCGAAGTGCGGCCATGAGTTACGTGCCTATGATGATGCGCTCGATTTCGTCGCGGGAAAGCGCGATGCGGACCAGCGAGCCTCAAAGCTCGACCAGTTGTTCCCACGCGGTGCTGCCGATCGCAAGCTGCTGGCGCTTCTGAAGGTGCCGCTCTATCCCTATCAGGCCGAGGGTGCGTTGTTCGCAGTGCGGGCCGGCCGGGTACTGATCGGCGACGATATGGGATTGGGCAAGACGATCCAGGCAATTGCTGCGATAGAGATACTAACACGGCATTTTGGCGTTTCGAAAGTGCTGGTGATCTGCCCGACCTCGCTCAAATACCAGTGGCAGAGCGAGATTGCGCGTTTCTCGGGGCGCCAGGGTAAAAATGCGGCACGGGTTATCAACGGGGGCCGAGCGCAGCGGCACAAGGACTATGCCCTGGATGATTTCTGCAAGATCACGAACTACGAGAAACTCAAGCCCGATCTCGACTTGATCGCTGCCTGGGCACCCGAACTGGTGATCGTCGATGAAGCCCAACGGGTGAAAAACTGGAACACCATTGCAGCGCGCGCCTTGAAGCGCATCGACAGCTCCTATGCGATAGTGCTTACCGGGACTCCCCTGGAGAACAAGCTGGAAGAACTGATTTCCATCGTCCAGTTCGTCGATCAGCACCGGCTCGGCCCAACCTGGAAGCTACTGCACGAACATCAGGTCAAGGACGAAGCCGGGCGCGTCACCGGCTATACCGGGCTGGAGAAGATCGGCCAAACCCTGGCGCCGATCATGATTCGCCGGCGCAAATCTGAGGTATTGCGGCAACTGCCCAGTCGGACCGACCAGAACCTGCTGGTGCCGATGACCGAAATGCAAATGGACTATCACCAGGAAAACGCTGACGAGGTGGCGAAAATCGTCCGGCGCTGGCGCAAGACCAGATTTCTGTCGGATGTGGATCAGCGGCGGCTGATGATCGCCCTGCAGAACATGCGGATGTCATGCAACAGCACCTATCTGCTGGACCAGGAAACCGACCATGGCGTCAAGGCTGACGAATTGGCGGCGCTGTTCGACAAACTGTTCGCTGAGCCCGAGGCCAAGGCGGTGGTTTTTTCGCAATGGACGCGGACCCACGACATCGTCATCCGCCGCCTCGAGGCGCGTAAGCTGGGCTATGTGAGCTTCCACGGCGGCGTGCCATCGGAAAAACGGCCGGCGCTGATTGAGCGGTTTCGCGACGATCCCGCCTGCCGCGTGTTCCTGTCCACCGATGCCGGCAGCACTGGCCTCAATCTGCAGCATGCTTCGACGCTCGTGAACATGGACCTGCCGTGGAATCCGGCGGTCCTCGAACAGCGTATCGCGCGCATCCATCGCATGGGCCAGACGCGGCCGGTGCAGGTCATCAATTTCGTGGCAAAGGGCACCATCGAGGAGGGTATGCTTTCGGTATTGGCGTTCAAACGCTCGTTGTCGGCGGGAATTCTTGACGGCGGCAGCGGCGAGATTTCGCTCGGCGGCTCGCGTCTCAACCGCTTCATGAAGGAGGTAGAAAACGTCACTGGGTGCATGGGTGAGGGCGAAGCCGTGACACCGGCTGAGGAAGTGACAAATGGCGTCGCTGCCGATGAGGCAGGAGCCGAGAATGAAGTAAGCGCGGACGCGAACATTGGCGCGGGTGAGATGGCGAGCGCGCCTAGCAATGGGTCCGCAGCAGCACGGCGCAATACGGCTGCCGATCCGTGGCAAGCCTTGGTGCAAGTTGGTGAGCAGTTCATTGCCGTTCTGGCAGCTGTTCAGAATCCAGACGCTGCGGGGCATCCCTGGATTGAGCGCGATAGCGCCACCGGTGCGCAAAACCTCAAAATCCCACTGCCGCCCGCGGAAACCGCAAGACAACTTGCCAATGCGCTTTCTGCGCTTGCGGACAGCTTGCGGGGCAAGATTGTATGACGGGTGGCAGCCATGTCCAGTTCCAGTTCGTCTATCCATCCGCTCGATCATCCCATCTGGAATGCGCTTAAAACCCGACAACAAACGTTGGCCGAAGGCGCCACGCTCGCGCTGCGCTATCCGCCGGCCATCGCACCCTTCGCGGCAATGGTGGACACCTCCCCGCAGAGTTTCTCAGCGCTTGCGGGGCTGATCTCGCGATCCGACATAGCCGTGCTGTTTACACCCGACCCCGTAACCCCGCCCGCAGAATTCAATATTCTGCTCGCCGAGACCGCGGAGCAGATGATCGGAACGCCCGTCGAAAGCGCGATCCCCGGCGTGGAAATCGTCAGGCTCGGCGCCGATGACGTTCCGGCGATGATGGCGTTGACCGAGCTAACCAAGCCAGGGCCCTTCAGCGCGCGAACGCGCGAATTGGGAACCTTTCTCGGCATCCGGATCGACGGGCAGCTCGTTGCGATGATCGGCGAACGGATGAAGCCAGCCAATTACACCGAGATCACGGCCGTCTGCGTGCATCCGTCGCATCGCGGCCGCGGCTATGCGCAAGCTCTGCTCGCCGCTGTTTCACGCCAGATCACGGCGCGTGGAGAGATTCCGTTTCTGCACGTGTTTTCAAACAACAGCTCGGCCATCGCGCTCTACCGGCGGCAGGGGATGGAAATCCGCCGGCGTCTTCACGTCACGGTTTTGCAGCGGTTGACCTGATGTCGGCAATTTCACTCATCCTCGCCACCAAAATACTCCGGCTTGCCCGTGGTCCAGGTCTCGCCCCAGAGCTGGCCGCCGCCGTCGACCGTCAGCGTCTCGCCCGTGACAAAACTTCCCGAAGGCCCGGCGAGGTAGACGCAGGCTTGCGCGATATCCCAGGGCGAGCCCGCTCGCATCATCGGGTTCGAGCGGGGATAGGCCGCGCGAGCTTCCGGCGTGTAGACCTTCCAGCCTTCGGTCTCGATCGCGCCGGGCGCGACGCAATTGACGCGAATGTTCAGCGGCGCCCATTCGACGGCGACGGCGCGCGACAATCCGATGACGCCGGATCGCGCGGCGATCGTATGCGCGACGCCGTAGAGCCCATGCGTCGTCACCACCACGATGTTGACGATGCTGCCGGGATGTTTGTGGTCGCGCCAGCGTTTTGCGGCGGCCTGCATCATGTACCAGGTGCCGTTCAAATTGGTGTCGATCACCGCGTTCCAGCCCTTGATCGAAAAATCGATCGAATTTTGCGGAAACTGTCCGCCGGCGCTGTTGATGAGACCGTCGACGCGGCCATGCGCGTCCCACACCGTGTCGAACAGGGTTTTGACCGCGTCCGGATCCCTGATGTCGGCGGTGTGTGCGGACGCCTTCAGATTGCGCGCAGCCAAGTGGGCGACCACGGTATCGAGCTTGCTCTTGTCGCGGCCGACCAATGCGACATGCGCGCCGAGCCGCGCAAACAGAAAGGCGATCGCGCGCCCGATGCCGCCGGCGCCGCCCGACACCACCACGACAAAATCCTTCAGCGCATCGGGTGCAAACACCGTCGGCTGGACCGCAAGCTCGTCATCCGTCAGGCCGGACTTCACTTGATGATCTCCATGAACGGTGCTGGCCCCTTGCCACCTCTCGCTATGGCCGTACATTATCCGCGCAACAGATGTGAAGCAAAGAACGAGTTGAAATGACCGACCTTTCCGCCTTTCCCATTACAAAACGCTGGCCGGCAAAAAATCCCGATCTCTTGCAGCTCTATTCGCTGCCGACGCCGAACGGCGTCAAAATCTCGATCATGCTGGAAGAGATTGGCCTGCCCTACGAGGTGCATCTCGTCGATTTCGGCAAGGACGACCAGAAGACGCCGGAATTTCTGTCACTCAATCCGAATGGCAAGATCCCCGCGATCATCGACCCGAATGGACCGGGGACAAAACCGCTTGGATTGTTCGAGTCCGGCGCGATCCTGCAATACCTCGCCGAGAAAACCGCAAAACTGCTGCCGAGCGATGCGGTGCGACGTTACGAAACCATCCAGTGGGTACACTTCCAGATGAGCGGCATCGGGCCGATGTTCGGCCAGGTCGGCTACTTCTACAAATTCGCTGGGAAAGAGATTGCCGACAAGCGGCCGCTCGAGCGCTATGTCGCGGAGTCAAAACGCTTGTTGGGCGTGGTCGAGACGCGCCTCGACGGGCGGCAATGGATCATGGACGACGAGTATACGATTGCCGACATTTCGATGCTCGGCTGGGTGCGCAATCTGATCGGCTTTTACGGCGCGCGCGAGTTGGTCGAGTTCGATAGTTTGAGCCGCGTCCCGGCCTGGCTGGAGCGCGGCCTGGCGCGGCCCGCGGTCCAACGCGGGCTATTGATTCCAAAGCGGCCGTGAACGGTTTGGCTGTCATTGCGCAATTGTATCGGTGCGCAAGGGTGAATTTCTCATGGATCCGCTGTCATCGATGCGAAAGCGCGGGCGTCCAGCTTCGATGCGCAGGCGCAGCTTGCCGTATCTCCTGAGGTAGTGGATGCCGACGATGGCGGCGGCAAAACCCGAAGCGGCGCCGAGGCCTAATGCCCAGCGCGGTCCGAATCTGTCGGCAACCCAGCCGACGATCGGCGCGCCGATCGGTGTGCAGCCGAGCGCGATCGCGAGACGGATCGCCATGACGCGCCCACGCATCACGGGCTCGGTGGACAATTGCATCAGGCTGTTGGTCGAGTTCGAGAAGGTCAAGGCCGAGACGCCGATGATCACGAGAGCGCAGCCGAACAGCCAGGTTTCGGGCGCTATCGCCGCCAGCGTGCAGCCCAACCCGAAGATCGCGGCGCCGACCACCAGCAGCGCAAAACGGGGCTTTTCCCGTCCGGCGGCGAGCAGCGCGCCCGCGATCGTTCCAATCGCCATGATCGAGGTCAAGAAGCCATATTGGCTCGCTCCGCCATGAAAGACTTTGACCGACATGGTCGAAATGAAAATCTGGAAGTTCAGCCCGAACGTTCCGATCAGGAACAGCATGACGACAATGGCTTTCAAGTCGGGCCGTCGCCACACGTAGCGGAAACCGTCACCGAGGCTGCCACGGGTTCGGAATGCTCTGCTTTGCACGTGAAGCTCGCTGACGCGCAGCAATGCCAGCGAGCAGAGCACGGCGACGAAAGAAGCCCCGTTGATGAGGAATACCCACCCGGAACCCACCGACGCAATCAGGGTGCCTGCGATGGCCGGACCGATCATTCGCGCGGCGTTGAAGGATGTGGAATTCAGCGCCACGGCATTCGACAGGTCGGCCTCTCCAACCAGCTCGGCGACAAATGTATGGCGCGCAGGGGAATCGAAGGCGGTGACGCAGCCGAACAGAAACGCGAACACATAGACCTGCCACAGCTGGACGTGACCGGTGATGGTGAGAATACCCAGTCCGAAGGCGAGGGCGCCCATCGCCGCCTGCGTGCCGATCAGGAGTTTTCGCCGGTCAAGGTGATCGGCCGCAAAACCGGTCAAGGGCAGCAACAACAGATGCGGCCCGAACTGCAGCGCCATGACGACGCCCATGGCGGTCGCATTGTTATGGGTCAGCTGGGTGAGCACCAGCCAGCCTTGGGCGATGCGCTGCATCCACGTTCCCACATTGGACACGATCGCGCCGCCAGCCCACACCCGATAATTGAAGCCGCTCAGCGAGCGAAAGGTGTTTTTCACCGGACCACCCGCGAAGCGTCAGGAGAATTGCCGCCGTTAAATCTTCCGAACCGGCGCGCCAGCAAAATACCGAAGAGAAGAATGCCCATCCCCAAAGCGAGGACATGTTGGCTGGAATGCGAATCAAAGTTTCCAACGCGGCAAGTCAGGACATAGCCAACCGCAAGATTGAAGAAGCCCCACAGCACGTTGATGGTCGAAGATGAGAGGCCTTCGCCGCGCGGTTTGGCAAACGGAGTTTGAAACGGACGCCCCATCACGCCGCTCACAAGATGTGGGACGGCGTTGGTGAGAAAAGCGCCGGCAAAAAAATAGGACGTGTCGTGAAGCCAGCTCATCGTCGGGCGAGCCTTTTCATGATTCCGCCAGGCGCTTGATCAGCGCGGCGGCGGACATCAGGGTTTGCTGTTCGGCCGGGTCGAGCTTCGCCATGGCAGCCAGCAGCCATTCGCGCTTGGCGATGCTGCGCTGCCGTCTCGCCTCGATGCCGTCAGGGGTAAGCCCGAACAGGACTTGCCGGCCATCGGTCGGATGCGGCCGACGCTGCACCAATCCTTGCTGTTCCAAATCGGCAAGCGTGGTGCCCATCGACTGCGGCTTTACGAACTCCGCGCGGGCGAGGTCGGCG
>DATBYN010000484.1:0-7282 GCA_036513695.1 Bradyrhizobium sp.
CAAAAAGAAGGATATGAGGACCATGGGAAAGGTCATTGGGATCGATCTCGGCACCACGAATTCGTGCGTCGCCGTAATGGATGGCAAGACAGCGAAAGTCATCGAAAACGCCGAGGGCATGCGGACGACCCCGTCGATCGTTGCCTTCAGCGATGATGGTGAACGCCTGGTCGGCCAGCCCGCCAAGCGCCAGGCGGTGACCAATCCCGAGCGGACCTTCTTCGCGGTCAAGCGTCTGGTCGGCCGCCGGTATGACGACCCGATGGTGGAGAAGGACA
Organism: Bradyrhizobium sp.; assembly: GCA_036513695.1. GTDB lineage: Bacteria > Pseudomonadota > Alphaproteobacteria > Rhizobiales > Xanthobacteraceae > Bradyrhizobium. The sequence continues at coordinate 279 of DATBYN010000484.1, forward strand.
AGAAGCTTGTCCCCTACAAGATCGTCAAGGCGTCCAACGGCGATGCCTGGGTCGAAGCCGACGGCAAGACCTACTCGCCCTCGCAGATTTCCGCTTTCATCCTGCAGAAGATGAAAGAGACCGCGGAAGCCCATCTCGGCCAGAAGGTCGATCAGGCGGTCATCACCGTGCCCGCTTATTTCAACGACGCACAACGTCAGGCCACCAAGGACGCCGGCAAGATCGCCGGCCTCGAAGTGCTGCGTATCATCAACGAGCCGACCGCGGCCGCGCTCGCTTACGGTCTCGACAAGACGAAATCCGGCACCATCGCGGTGTACGACCTCGGCGGCGGCACCTTCGATATCTCGATCCTCGAGATCGGCGATGGCGTGTTCGAGGTGAAATCGACCAACGGCGATACCTTCCTGGGCGGCGAAGATTTCGACATGCGGCTCGTCAGTTATCTGGCCGATGAATTCCAGAAGGAGCAGGGCATCAACCTGCGCAACGACAAGCTTGCCTTGCAGCGCCTGAAAGAGGCCGCCGAAAAGGCCAAGATCGAATTGTCCTCGACCACGCAAACCGAAATCAACCTGCCGTTCATCACCGCCGATCAGACCGGGCCGAAACATCTGACGATGAAGTTGACGCGCGCCAAGTTCGAGGCGTTGGTCGATGATCTCGTGCAGAAGACCATCGAGCCCTGCCGCAAGGCGCTGAAGGACGCAGGCCTCACCGCCGGCGAGATCGGCGAAGTGGTGCTGGTCGGCGGCATGACCCGCATGCCGAAGGTCCAGGAAGTGGTGAAGCAGTTGTTCGGCAAGGAGCCGCACAAGGGCGTCAACCCCGACGAAGTCGTCGCCATCGGTGCTGCGATCCAGGCCGGCGTGCTGCAGGGCGATGTCAAGGACGTGTTGCTGCTCGACGTCACCCCGCTGTCGCTCGGCATCGAGACGCTGGGTGGCGTGTTTACCCGCATCATCGATCGCAACACCACGATCCCGACCAAGAAGAGCCAGGTATTCTCGACCGCCGAGGATAACCAGAACGCCGTCACCATCCGCGTCTTCCAGGGCGAGCGCGAAATGGCGGCCGACAACAAGGTTTTGGGCCAGTTCGACCTGATGGGCATTCCGCCGGCGCCGCGCGGCATGCCCCAAATCGAAGTCACCTTCGATATTGACGCCAACGGCATCGTCAACGTGTCGGCCAAGGACAAGGCGACCGGCAAGGAACAGCAGATCCGGATCCAGGCTTCCGGCGGTCTGTCCGAAGCTGACATCCAGAAGATGGTCAAGGACGCCGAGGCCAACGCCGCCGAGGACAAGAAGCGCCGCGAGGCGGTCGACGCCAAAAACCATGCCGACTCGCTGGTGCATTCCACCGAGAAGGCGCTGGCCGAGCACGGTTCGAAAATCGCGGAAACCGAGCGCCGCGCCATCGAAGACGCCGTCAGCGATTTGAAGGAAGCGCTGAAGGGCGACGATGCGGAAGCCATCAAGACCAAGACCAATACGCTGGCGCAGGCTTCCATGAAGCTCGGCGAGGCGATGTACAAGCAGCAGGCCGAGGCCGATGCGGCCAAGGATGCCGCAAAGGACGACGTGGTCGACGCGGAGTTTACCGAGGTCGACGACGACAAGAACACCAAGAAGTCTGCTTAAGCGGGCTGACCACCATGGCCCTCATTCGAAAGAGCACGCTGGCAGCGTCTCGACGAATGGGGGTCATTTTTCTTTAAGCCGGAGGCTGCATCCTTAAGGGGCGCATTCCTTCGGCATGAGGACGAACTTCGGGCGGGTTTGACGAATGTCCACCAAGCGCTGCTACTACGAAACCCTTGAAGTCGAGCGAACTGCGGACGAATCCAAACTCAAAGCGGCATTCCGCAAGCTCGCGATGAAATGGCATCCGGACAAGAATCCGGGCGACGCATCAAGCGAAGTGCGCTTCAAGGAAATCAACGAAGCCTACGAGGTTTTGAAGGACGGCGACAAGCGCGCCGCTTACGACCGCTTCGGCCATGCGGCGTTCGAGCAGGGTGCCGGTGGCGGCGGACCCGGCTTCGGCGCCGGCTTTGCCACGTCCTTCTCCGACATTTTCGAAGACCTGTTCGGCATGGCCGGACAGCGCGGCCGCGGCGGCCGCGAGCGCGGCGCAGACTTGCGCTACAACATGGAAATCACGCTGGAGGAAGCCTTCATCGGCAAGACCGCGCAGATCGAGATTCCGGTCTCGGTCACCTGCGAATCTTGTTCGGGCACCGGCGCCAAGGCCGGCACCAAGCCGAAGACCTGCTCGATGTGCGGCGGGGCGGGGCGGGTGCGGCAGGCGCAGGGATTCTTCACGCTGGAGCGAACCTGTCCCGGCTGCCAGGGCCGCGGCCAGATGATCGAAGACCCCTGTCCGTCATGCGTCGGTTCGGGGCGGGTGACGCGCGAGCGGAATTTGTCGGTCAATATTCCCCAAGGCGTGGAAGACGGCACCCGCATCCGGCTTGCCGGCGAAGGCGAAGCCGGCGTCCGTGGTGGCCCGCCGGGCGATCTCTACATTTTCCTTTCGCTGGTGAGCCATCAGTTCTTCCAGCGCGACGGCGCCGATCTGCACTGCCGGGTCCCGATCTCGATGGTGACGGCGGCGCTGGGCGGTGAGTTCGAGGTGCCGACCATCGACAAGGGCAAGACCAAAGTGAAAATCCCTGCCGGAACCCAGTCCGGGCGGCGCTTTCGCATTGCATCAAAGGGCATGCCGGTGCTCCGCTCGCGTCAGACCGGCGACATGTATGTCCAGGTCGTGGTCGAAACGCCGCAGAATTTGACCAAGAAGCAGCAGGAATTGCTGGCCGAATTTGAAAAATTATCCTCGGGCGCAACCCAGCCGGAAGCAGCGGGTTTCTTCACTAAGGTCAAGGACTTCTTCGGTACCCGCGCCAACTGAAGCGCGCGTTCGGCTTGACCGTTTCAGTTGCTACCTATACGTCTTTATGACCAATTTCTGACAGTCCCCGCTATTTGCGGTCCCGCCTGGTAGCGACAATGCCTTTGCAATCGTCCGCGCGTGCGTTGAAGTTGAAAAAGCCCCCTCGTCTCGATGATGAGGTGCGTTTCCTTCGCTCATGGATCGAGAAGCCGCTGCATATGGGCGCGGTGATGCCATCGGGGCGCTTCCTGGCCCGCACCATGGCGCATTATGTCGATATCGATTCCAAAGGGCCGGTCGTCGAACTTGGGCCGGGGACCGGTGCTATCACCAGTGCCTTGATCGAGCACGGAGTCGATCAGAAGCGCCTCGTACTGGTCGAATATAACCCCGGTTTCTGTGCCCTGCTGCGCGACCGTTATCCGCAGGCGACGGTGGTTCAGGGCGACGCCTACGCGTTGCGGGATTCGCTCTGGAATGTGTTGAGCGCGCCTGCGTCCGCGGTGGTTTCCGGCCTGCCGCTGGTGACCAAACCAATGCTGACGCGCTTGCGGCTGATCCGCGACGCCTTCCTCGCGCTGGCGCCGGGCGCGCCGTTCGTGCAGTTCACCTATTCGGTGGTGCCGCCAATCCCGAAATCGCTGCCGGGGGTGTCCACAGAAGCCTCCGAGCGGATCTGGATGAACCTTCCGCCGGCCCGTGTCTGGGTGTATCGCAAGGGCTGAACCGATTTCTTGCCGCGAGGCGGCGGGTTCGTCTCTTATTGCGATCTGGATCATGACAGCGCTGAAAATCCTGGTGATCCCCGGCTCGCTGCGCACTGGCTCGCTCAATGTGCGGCTTGCGGCCGCCGCCGCCTATCAATTCGCGCAAGCCGGTGCCGACGTCACCCGAATATCGCTCGCCGATTTTCCGCTCCCAATCTATGACGGCGATTTGCAGAGCAAGTCGGGCGTGCCGAAAAACGCGCTCAATCTCAAGCGGATGATCGGCGCCCATCATGGCGTGTTGGTCGTGACGCCGGAATATAATTCCTCGGTGCCGCCTCTGGTGAAGAATACCATCGACTGGGTGACGCGGGTGCAGGACGGCCAAGAAAGCCGCGGCCAGGTGTTTCGCGGACGCGCCTTTGCGATCGCTGCCGCCTCCGAAAGCCGGCTCGGCGGCACGCGGTCGCTGGCGGCGCTGCGGCTGATCCTGACCGCCTGCCACGCCATCGTCATTCCGAACCAGCTCGCGCTGTCATTCGCCAGCGAAGCCTATGATGATATGGACCGCCTGAAGCATCCGACCGATATCGAGGCGCTCAACGCACTGGTGCGGCAATTGATCGACGTCTCCCAACGCATGATGTGAGGTGACATGCAGCCAGCCAAGATCGCTCCCCGGGACCGGTTAATTGTAGGGCTCGACCTGCCCAGCGTCGAGGCGGCGGAAGCGATGATTGCGCGGCTCGGCGACAGCGTGACGTTTTACAAGATCGGCTATCAGATTGCCTATGCGGGAGGACTGCCGCTGGTGCGTCAGCTTGCGGACGCCGGCAAGAAGGTTTTCATCGATCTCAAGCTGCATGACATCAGCAATACCGTGGCGCGCGGTGTCGAGAGCATTGCAAGACTTGGTGCGACCTTCCTGACCGTGCACGCCTATCCGCAGACCATGAAGGCGGCGGCCGAGGCCCGCGCCGGATCGGATTTGAAAATCCTCGCGGTCACCGTGCTGACCTCCTATGACGACGACGATCTGCATGCGGCCGGTTACCGGCTCGGGGTGTCCGATCTGGTCGAAGCCCGCGCCCAGCAGGCCCAGGTACTCGGTGTCGATGGGCTTGTGTGCTCGCCGGAGGAGGCGGCCTCCCTGCACAAGATCGTCGGCCATCAGATGGTTCTGGTAACGCCGGGCATCCGGCCCGCGGGGACAGCCACCGGCGATCAGAAGCGCATGATGACGCCAGCCCGCGCGATTTCGGCCGGCGCCGACTATCTGGTGGTGGCACGGCCGGTGATCGAAGCCGCCGATCCGAGAGCGATGGCGGAGGCCATCCAGGCCGAGATCGCGCAAGCGCTGGGTTAGACAAGCAAAGGAACGAGAGATGGCAAAAGCCTACTGGATCGCGCGCGTCGATGTTCACAACATGGACGGCTACAAGGAATACGTCGCGCAGAACGGCGCGGTATTTGCGAAATACGGCGCCAAATTTCTGGCGCGTGGCGGCAAATACGAGGCCAAAGAAGGCTCGTCGCGGTCGCGCAATGTGGTGCTGGAATTTGCGGATTATGCGACCGCGGTCGCCTGCTACAATTCGCCCGAATATACCCGCCTGGTCGCAATGCGCTCGCCGCATTCGGAGTGCGACCTCGTGATCATCGAAGGCTACGACGGCCCGCAGCCGTAGGGGTCGTCATTGCGAGCCAACGGGTCGCGCGAATGCGCGCCCGATGACAGGCTCCGCGAAGCAATCCATCGGTGTCCCGGGCGGAGGGCCGGATTGCTTCGTCGCTTTGCTCCTCGCAATGACGGGGCGCTTTTTAGCGCCCCGTCTGGCGCTACGGAGCCCAATTGGTTGCCGGAACAGCCCGCTCCGGCTATACCGCAGGGGTGAGGTTTTGAACGATGTCCGACATGCGCTTGATCGTTGCGGGGGCGGGCGGCCGGATGGGCCGCGCGTTGACGCGCGTCATCTCGGAGACGCCGGGCGCCGTCCTCACCGGCGCGCTGGAGGCGCCCGGGTCGGAGCTGCTGGGGAAGGATGCCGGCGTGCTTGCGGGGTTGCCTGCCAATGGCGTCGAGTTATCGGCTGATCTGTGGTCGATGTCGGCCAACGCCGACGGCATTTTAGATTTTACCGTGCCCGGCGCGACCATCGCCAATGTCGCGATCGCCGCCCAGCGCGGCCTGGTGCATGTCATCGGTACCACCGGGCTGTCGTCGTCCGATGAGGCCGTGATCAAGAGCGTCACCTCGCGCGCCATCGTCGTCAAGTCGGGCAATATGAGCCTAGGGGTCAACCTCTTGGCGGCGCTGGTGAAGCGGGTCGCGCAATCACTCGACGAAGGCTTCGATATCGAAATCCTGGAAATGCATCACCGCGCCAAGGTTGACGCGCCGTCGGGAACTGCCTTGTTGCTGGGCGAGGCGGCAGCCGCTGGCCGTAAAATCGCGCTCGAGCAACGTTCGGCGCGCGGCCGCGACGGGCAGACCGGCGCGCGCAGGTCAGGCGATATCGGTTTTGCCTCGTTGCGCGGCGGCACCGTCACCGGCGACCACAGCGTGATTTTTGCGGGTCCCATGGAGCGCATCGAACTGACGCATCGCGCCGAGGACCGCACCATGTTCGCGCAAGGCGCCATCAAGGCGGCACTCTGGGCGCGTAATCAGAAGCCCGGCTTCTATTCGATGGCCGATGTGCTCGGGCTTAGTGATTTCTAGAAATTTGAACGGACAGGAAATGAGCGACCGCCTTCTCGTACTCGTGCGCCACGGCCAAAGCGAATGGAACCTGAAAAACCTCTTCACCGGCTGGAAGGATCCCGATCTCACCGAACAGGGCATCACTGAAGCGAAAGAAGCCGGCCGCAAGCTGAAAGAGCAGGGGCTGAAATTCGATATCGCTTTTACCTCGGTGCTGATTCGCGCGCAGCACACGCTCGATTTGATCCTGACCGACCTCAGCCAGACCGAGATTCCAATCAAGCGAGACCTTGCGCTCAACGAGCGCGACTATGGCGACCTGTCGGGCCTCAACAAGGACGACGCCCGCAAGCGATGGGGCGAGGAGCAGGTGCATGTCTGGCGCCGCTCCTACGACGTGCCGCCGCCCAGCGGCGAGAGCCTGAAGGATACGCTGGCGCGCGCGCTGCCCTATTACGTGCAGGAGATTTTGCCGTGCGTGCTGCGCGGCGAGCGCACGCTGGTCGCCGCCCACGGCAATTCGCTGCGCGCGCTGATCATGGTGCTGGAAAAACTCTCGCCGAAACAAATTCTGGCGCGCGAACTCGCCACCGGCGTGCCGATCATCTATCGGCTCAATGCGGATTCCACCGTGGCATCGAAACTCGATTTGGCGTGAAGCGGCTGAGATGATGGCTCAACCCATCCTACGA
>DATBYN010000485.1:0-5888 GCA_036513695.1 Bradyrhizobium sp.
GCGATCGACGCGATGATTTCCAGTCCATATCGCCAATATTCAAATCCCCCGAGACAACGCACGATGACTGCCCGCGCATGCGCGACTACGCGCTCGGCATAGAGGTCCACGGACATCGGGTGCTTCAGCTTCTTGAGACTGGCAAGTCTCAGCGTCGGCAGTATCCCGGCATCGGACTTCCACGCCGCCGCAAGCGCTGACAGATCGCTGTCGGCGAAAGAGAGCACGACGATTTCGGCCGGCGACTGCTCGAGATCGATCGCGGCTTCCGCCTCGTCCAGTTTCGCGATGGTGCTCGCCAGCAGATGCATGCGCGCTCAGCCCAGGATCAGGTTTCGGATGGCGGCGGCATCGAGCCCCTTCTGGCCGATCACGACCAGACGGCTGCTGCGCTCCTCATCCTTTTGCCAGGCGCGATCAAAACGGTGCTGGATGCGGGATCCGACACCCTGGACCAGAAGCCGCATCGGCTTATCCAGAATCTCGGCGAATCCCTTGACGCGAAGGATGTCGTGCTTCGCCGCCGCCTCGGCAATTTTCTCAATCAGGGTTTGCGGGGTCTCGAAACGCTTGAGATCGATGACAAAGGACTCAAAATCGTCGTGGTCGTGCTCGGCCTCATTGTCGTGATGGGAGACGCGGTTGCCGACGTCTTGTTCGGCAGCCAGCCCGAGCCCCAGCAGGACGGCGGGCGATACGCGGCCGTTCTCCACTTCGACGATCTTGACCGGCCTGGAAACCACCCGTCCGATCTCGCCGACCACCCTGCGCCTTTCGTCTGCCGACATCAGATCGGCCTTGTTCAGCACGACCAGATCGGCACAGAGAAGCTGATCTTCGTAGACCTCCTCGAGTGGATTCTCGTGATCGAGCGAATTGTCTTGCTCCCGCTGCCGGCTCACCGCATCCGGATCGTCAACGAACCGTCCCGCAGCAACGGCCGCGCCGTCGACCACCGCGACGACGCCATCGACGGTGACGCGCGAGGCGATCTCCGGCCAGTTGAAGGCCTGCACCAGCGGCTTCGGAAGCGCGAGCCCGGACGTTTCGATGACGATGTGCTCCGGCGGGGCGGGGTGATCGATCAGACGCCGGAGCGCGGGCACGAAATCATCCGCCACCGTGCAGCAGATGCAGCCGTTGGACAATTCCACGATACGGTCTTCCGGGCAGCTCTCGATGCCGCAGCTCTTCAAAATCTCGCCGTCGATGCCGACATCGCCGAATTCGTTGACGATCACCGCGAGGCGGCGCCCGCCCGCCTTTTCAAGGAGGTGGCGAACCAGCGTCGTCTTGCCGGCGCCGAGGAAGCCCGTGACGATCGTACAGGGAACTTTTGTCAGAGATGTCATCGGGGTTGTCTCCAAATTTTCTTTTGCTGGACGGGAAGCGGTGGGACTCGCGCAATCGTGTTCTTGCGGACGTGGACGGGGCGCTCGCGCCAGACCGGCAACCCTTCGGCATGGGACTGATGAAGCCGTGCAAATTGGACCACGTCGTCAGCATGCTGTTCAGGGTCGAGCGCGCCGATCACGTAAGTCCATTTTCCCGGCCCCGAGACCGCGACCGTGCAACCGCGCGTGCAATTCGACAGGCACTCGACGGGCACGATTTCGATATTCTGCTCACCATCTTCGAGCCGCTGCGACAGGATCTCCATCAGCCGCGCGCCGGGGCGTGCCTGCGTTTCCTCGCTGGTCTCGCCGAGCAGGCGGCAGGTGATGCAGACAAACAGTTTTGAGGCGCACGCATCAGGCGCGGCCTCGGTGTCGGTAAGCGCTGTCATATGCTTGCCGCGCTCAGCCCGGCTGGCCGAAGGTGACGGGAACCTTGCCGCCCATCGCACGGTGCGCCTGCGCCTGCGCGAGCATCGCGGCATCTATAGCAAACGTGCGGAATCGATTGAACAAGGATCGATCAAGCAGAGTCTTCATCGCGGACCTCCGTCGTCGTGGGCTTCGTGTGCCCTGGCCTGGTGCCGCTTCCGACGGAGGCCCATCGCCGACGACATGGGTCGCCGGCCAATGAGCCTTGGTATGACCATCGCGACGCCCCGCGCGACGAGCCGGATAACAGCGTTCTCGACGGCAGGTCTCCTGGCTCTCGGGTCTCAGCGTCCGGCCACCTTCCCGGTTTCCCAGTGGTGTCTTGGCCTTCAGCTCGCCGACTACAGTTGCGGGGGCAGCCGCGGATTTGGGGCCCCATGCCTTTGGGAGGCTAAAGTCCCCTGACCGCATTCCCATTCAATCCCCTTGCGGGGAACCGTCACCCGATTGATAAGGGCAAGGATCAACCCCCGTCAATCGAATTCGCCGGTCATGAACGCCTCCCCGCTACCTCGTCTGACCTTTGTTCTCGGCGGCGCGCGCTCGGGAAAGAGCAGATATGCGGAAGGGTTGGTGATGGACTGCGCGCCGCCCTGGGTCTACATCGCAACCGCGCAGGCCCATGATGACGAGATGGCGGTCCGAATCGCCGAACACCGGCAGCGACGCGATGGCGGGTGGCGCACCGTCGAAGCACCGCTCGATTTGCCCGGCGCAATCGCAGCCCACGGAAGTGAAGGACCCGTGCTGATCGACTGTCTCACGCTCTGGCTGAGCAATGTCATGCTGACCGGTCGTGATCTCGTCGCTGAGACACAGCGCCTCATCGCGGCCTTGCGCAACGCCGACGGACCAATCGTCATCGTCTCCAATGAAGTCGGCTTTGGCATCGTTCCCGACAATGCGCTGGCGCGAAAATTTCGCGATGCGCAAGGCCGTCTCAACATGCAGGTCGCTGCAATTGCCGATCGCGCCGTCTTGATCGCGGCGGGATTGCCGCTCACTCTGAAATAGACCGAAGGAATTTTGACCCCATGACGACCGAAACCGACGACGACGCGCGCCACAAGGCAAAGATGGCCAACCGCAAGGCAGTCCAGGACGCCGAGGTTGCAGGCAAGACCATCGAGAAGGGATTGCTGATCGTCCACACCGGCAAGGGCAAGGGTAAATCCACGGCGGCGTTTGGTCTTTTGCTGCGCGCGATCGGTCGCGGCTTTCAGTGCGGCGTGGTGCAGTTCGGCAAGGGCGCCTGGCAAAGCGGCGAGCGTAGCGCGATCGAGCGTTTTGGCGATCAGGTCAAATGGTACACGCTCGGTGAAGGTTTTACCTGGGAAACGCAGGATCGTGCGCGCGATGTCGCGGCCGCGGAGCGTGCATGGGCCAGGGCGACCGAGCTGATGGACGATCCCTCCATCCGGCTGCTGGTGCTCGACGAGCTCAACATCTCCCTGCGCTACGATCATCTCGACCTCGGCAAAGTCCTCGTGGCGTTCGCGAGCCGGCGGCCGGACCTGCACGTCGTCGTCACCGGCCGCAACGCAAAACCCGAATTGATCGAGATAGCCGACCTCGTGACCGAGATGGTCGCCGTGAAGCACCACTTCGCCGCCGGTGTCAAAGCGCAGCAAGGCATCGAATTTTGAGTCCAGCGCGCGCGATCATGCTGCAGGGAACCGGCTCGGACGTCGGCAAGTCGCTGCTGGTCGCGGGATTGGCGCGCGCCTTTGCCAATCGCGGCCTGCGGGTGAGGCCTTTCAAGCCACAGAACATGTCGAACAATGCCGCCGTCACTGCGGATGGCGGCGAGATTGGGCGGGCGCAGGCGCTGCAGGCGCGGGCCGCGCGGGTGCAGCCGAGCGTGCACATGAATCCCGTGCTGCTGAAGCCGCAGAGCGAAACCGGATCGCAGGTGGTGGTGCAGGGCCGCGTCGTCGGCAATGCCAAGGGGCGTGAATATCAGGCCATGAAGCCGAAACTTCTCGGCGCCGTGCTTGAAAGCTTTGGCCATCTTGCGCGCGAGGCCGACCTCGTGCTGGTCGAAGGCGCAGGTTCCGCCTCGGAAGTGAACCTGCGCGCCGCCGACATCGCCAATATGGGTTTTGCACGCGCAGCAGGTGTGCCCGTGGTGCTCATCGGCGATATCGACCGTGGTGGCGTCATCGCCAGCCTCGTTGGCACCAAGGCCGTCATCGCCGCCGAGGACGCCGCGATGGTCGCAGGTTTTGTCGTCAACAAGTTTCGCGGCGATCCGTCTCTGTTCAGCGATGGGATGGCGACCATCGCACGGCACACCGGCTGGCAGCCGCTCGGTCTGGTTCCGTTCTTCGACCTGGCGCACAGGCTGCCCGCGGAAGATGCGCTCGGAATTCCGACTGCCTCCCCTCGCGGCGATAGCGACCGCAGCTTGATCGTCGTGCTCGCCTATCCCCGCATCTCGAATTTTGATGATTTTGATCCGTTGCGCCTTGAGCCCGGTGTCAATGTTGTCTTCATCAGACCTGGACAGCCCATTCCCGGAGATGCCACGCTGGTGGTGCTGCCGGGTTCCAAGGCCACCATAGCCGACCTCTCCGCGTTGCGCGAAGCAGGATGGGACATCGATCTCAAGGCGCATGTGCGTCGCGGCGGCCATGTGCTCGGGATTTGTGGCGGCTATCAGATGCTCGGCACTCAAATTTCGGATCCGGACGGGATAGAGGGACCTGCCGGCGCCGTTCCGGGGCTTGGGTTGCTGGATGTCGAGACCGTGCTCGAGGGTGACAAGGTCCTCGTCGATATCGCCGGCGAAAGTGCTGATGGGGCAGCGCCCTTCAAGGGATACGAGATGCACATTGGACGCACGACCGGCGCGGGATGTGCGAAACCGCTGTTGCGTTTCGCCGACGGACGAGAGGAAGGCGCGGTCGATGACTCCGGCCGCATCGCCGGTTGTTACGTCCACGGCCTGTTTTCCGACGACCGGCAGCGCGACCACTGGCTGCGTCGCATTGCAACCCAATCTTCCGACCTCACCTATGAGGCCGACATCGAGGCGACGCTGGATCGTTTGGCGGATCACATCGAGCGACATATCGACTGCAACCGTCTGCTTGAGTTGGCGCGCGTGCCCGAGTTCACAGCAACGCCATAGCCGCGGCCAGTCCAGCAACGCACGCCAGTTGGATCGCGCATGCGACCCGGTATTGCCGGAGAGCTGCGCGAATGTCCGGGGCGCTAGCAGTTTCGCGGCCATCGCCGATCCAATGGTAGTCGCGCATCGTTCCCTGATAGGCACGCGGTCCGGCCAACCTCACACCCAGCGCTCCAGCCATTGCAGCCTCGGGCCATCCCGCATTCGGCGAGCGATGTCTTGGCGCATCGCGCCACATCGCTGTGATCGCGCCGCGGGGAGAGAGCCCGGATATCATCGCTGAGGCCAGCACCAGCCAAAACGCAGATAGCCGCGATGCGGGCAGGTTGACGAGATCGTCCACTCGCGCCGACGCCCAGCCAAAGGCGAAATAGCGGTCGGATTTGTGGCCGATCATGCTGTCGGCGGTATTGATGGCCTTGTAGCTGAAAAGGCCGGGCAATCCGGCAATGAGCAACCAGAACAGCGGCGCCACGACACCGTCGGAAAAATTTTCGGCAAGGCTCTCGATGGCGGCGCGGCTGACACCGGCTTCGTCCAGGTTTTGCGTGTCGCGTCCGACGATCATCGACACGGCTTGACGGCTGGCCTCGATACCTTTCTGCTCCAGCGCATCGGCAACTCTCCGGACATGTGCATCGAGGCTGCACTGGGCAAGCAGCGTAGAGGCCACGGCTCCGCAAACGAGCACACTCGCAAAACCTGCGAGAAAATGCCGCGCCAGAAGGAAGATGATCGCCCCCGACAGAACGCTGACGGCGAGCAGCACAAGCAGTGTCGCGACGCCGAGCATGCGACGGCGTTCGAACGAAAACTCTTGACGGTTCCAGATACGGTCGCACCATGCTATCAGCGCCCCGGTCCAGCTGACGGGATGGCCGATCCAGCGATAGATCGCGTCCGGATATCCGAAAGCTAATTCGATGACG
>DATBYN010000486.1:0-8434 GCA_036513695.1 Bradyrhizobium sp.
CGCGCCGCTGCGAGCCAATTTGTCGCCGATCCATGAAGCGCGACGCGCCTTTGCCGACGGCGATCTGGCGACGACCGAGCGGATTTGCGCAGACGTGCTGGCGCGCACGCCGGACGATGGCGCCGCCTGGGCGCTCTTGACCGAAACCGCGCTGCTGCGCGGCCGTCCCGAAGCGGCCATCGTCTGCGCCAATCGCGCCGTCACCTTCATGCCGAAAAATCCGATTCCGCTCGTGCTGCGCGCAAAATGCCTGTTCGTTTCCGGCGAGGCAGCTCAGGCGCTCGAGGCCGCCGAGGCGGCTTCCAAGATGATCGACAACGCGCCCGAAACGCAGGACGCACTCGGTGCGATCTTCGGCCTGCTTGGATTGCACAAGAAAGCAAAGCAATTTTTTCTGCGCGCGGTCGCCGCCCGTCCCGATGTGCCGCAATATCTGTTCAATCTGGCGGCAACCGAGCGAATGACCGGAGCACTGGACGAGGCCGAAGCGCATTGCGATGCCGCGATCGCGCTCGACCGTCAATATGGCCTTGCGCACTATCTGCGCTCGGATTTGCGCATCCAGAGCGACGAGCGCAATCATATCGCTGAGATGGAGGCGCTGATCGGCGAAGCAAAACTGGCGCCCCCGAGCGAGGTGATGCTGCGCTTTGCGTTGGCCAAGGAATGCGAGGACCTGGAGCGGCATGACCGCGCGTTCGACCATGTCGATGCTGCTTGCGCGTTGCAGCGCCGCTCACTGACGCATGATCATCGGGCCGAGATCGCGGAGATCGACGGGATCATCAAGACCCACACCAAGAGCTGGATCGGCGCCGCGCCCTTAGGTTATTCCGCTGGCCATTCCGCCGCTGCTCCGGTGTTCGTCGCAGGCCTGCCGCGTACCGGCACGACGCTGGTCGAGCGGATCATCGGCAGTCACCCGGCGATGCACTCCGCAGGCGAAACCAGCGCGTTCGCGGCCGAGATGCGCCGCGCCATCAAGGGCGCGCCAAATGGCGGCGATCCCGCCGAGATCGGCCGGCGCTACGTCGATAATTTGACGGCCTTTCGCGTGCCAAAGGATATTCGCTTCATCGACAAGACGCTGCAGAATTACCTCTATTGCGGCCTCGTTCACGCAAGCTTGCCGGCGGCGAAAATCATCCTGGTGCAGCGCCATCCGATGGACGCAGGCTGGGCCATCTACAAGGCGCATTTTCAGGGCAAGTTCGCGTTCTCCTATGATCAGATCGAACTGGCGGAATATTTTCTGGCCTATCGCCGCCTGTCACAGCACTGGCGGGCGACCTTGCCGCCGGAAGTGTTTTTGGAAATAAATTACGAGGACATCGTGCGGGACCAGGCGGCGGCGAGCCGGCGCCTCATCGAGTTTACCGGACTTCCCTGGGACGACGAGGTGTTGCGGTTCCACGAAAGCGCGGCCCCGTCGTCGACCGCCAGCGCCGTTCAGGTGCGCCGTCCGGTCTATTCATCCTCGGTCGGCAAATGGCGCCACCATGCGGAGCGGCTGGCGCCGTTGCGGGCGCGGCTGGCGCAGGAGATTCCGGAAGCGGAACTGGCGTGAGGCGGCCAGACGTCCACCAATCGTCATCACCCGCCACCGGGTCGGCGCAACGCGCCGCCCGATGACAGGCTCCGGCGGGTGATCCAGTAACCCCAGAGGGCCGTTATTTATCATAGACGCCGGCGACTACTGGATGCCCGCCTTCGCGGGCATGACGGGCTTTGCCTTGGGGATTTACCCCAACCCCGCATCCTTCAGTCGCCCGGCGAACCAGTTCGTGAGCTGCTTGTCGATCACCCCGCCGACATAGACGTCCGAGACCACGCTCTCCTTGCCCAGCACCAGAAAAACCCCGATCCAGTAGGCGAACCACAGATGCGGGTCGGTCAGCGCGCGCAGCTTATGGTGATCATGTTCCGGCGGCTGGTGGTTATTGGCCTTGCGCAATTCGACCGCGAGCAGATTGTTGGGGATCTCGCGCTGGTGCACGACGATATCGGGATAGACCGATTTGCCGAAATGATCGTCGGTCGAGACGATGGTTCCGTGCGGCAGCCGCAGCGTCCGCTCGCCGAGCTTGTCATAATCGCAATCGACCTCCCAGCCCGAAAACTGCTTTTCCATATGCACCGCGAGCCGATGCGCCAGCGTGCGTTCGCCGAGATCCTTTTCCAACAGGAAGGTCTCATGCGCGTAGAACTCATGGAGCGCCGTGACAAGCTTGTTCAGCTCGGTTTGCATGCTGCCTCCGACCGGCCTTCCTCACATCTGCACCTCGATCAGCCGCGGCCCTTTTTCGGGAACCGCTTCCGCCAGCGCGCTGACGAGCTCGTCCGCTGTCGTGACCGCGCGGGCCGCAACGCCCATGCCTTTGGCGAGCGAGACCCAGTCGAGCGTCGGGCGGTCGATTTTCAGCATGTCGAGCGCGCGCCAGCCGGGCTCGCCGGCGCCGACGCCGTCGAACTCGCCACGAAGAATCTGGTAGATACGATTGGCGAACACGATCGTGGTAACATTGAGGTTTTCGCGGGCCTGGGTCCACAGCGCTTGCAGCGTGTACATCGCGCTGCCGTCGCCGACCATGCAGATCACCTTGCGGTCGGGACAGGCCACCGCCGCCCCGGTCGCGACCGGCGGCGAAAATCCGATCGAGCCGCCCATGTTCTGCAGCCAGTCGTGCGGATGAGCCGCCGCGGTCGGCGGAAAGAAACCGCGGCCGGTGGTGATGGATTCATCGACCACGATGGCGTTTTCCGGGATCGCCATCGCGATCGCCATCGCGATCGAGGCATGGGTCAGCGGGCCCGTCGGTTTTGCGAGCTCGACCAGGGCTTGCGGTTTTGCGTCTTGCGGCTTGGCGCCAAGCGCGGAGGCCAGCGCCTCCAGTGCCGCGACCGAATTCTCGCCGCCCGAGGTCATGCGATGGACCTCGCAGCCCGCGGGCTTGAGCATGCTCGGCTTGTTCGGGTAGGCGAAGAACGCCACGGGATCATTAGCCTCGATCAGCACGATGTGCCGAAAATCTTTCAGGATCGGCAGCGCCTGCTCGATCACGTAAGGGATGCGGTCGATCGAGAACCGCCCGCGGCCGCGCGCCATCCGTGGATTATAGGTCTGGCCCATCACCTTGCAGCCGGTCTTGCCCGCGATCTGCGCCGCGAGTTTTAGCCCGTGCTCGGTCAGCGCACTGCCGGTGAGCAGCAATAGCGTCTGCTCGCCGCCGCGCAGCACCTTTGCCGCGATGTCGACGGCTTGCGGGGAGTAGCTGGCGCGCTGAGAATCCTCCGGCACCTGCGCGATGCCGTCGGCCTCGTTCCAGGCGGTGTCGGCGGGCAGGATCAAGGTTGCGATCTGGGGCGGTGAGCTTTTGGCGGCGGCGATGGCGGCGGCGCCGTCGGTAGCGACGGACATCGCGTCCGGCGAGGTCCGCACCCAGGCCGACATCGGCCGCGCCAGTCCCTCGATATCGGAGGTCAGCGGCGCGTTGTAACCGATGTGATAGACGGCGTGCTGGCCGACAATGTTAACGATGCCGGAATTCGCCTTCTTGGCGTTGTGCAGGTTGGCTAGCCCGTTGGCGAGGCCGGGGCCGAGATGCAACAGCGTCGAAGCCGGCGTCCCCTTCATGCGGAAATAACCGTCGGCGGCGCCCGTCGCCACGCCCTCGAACAGGCCGAGCACGCAGCGCATGCCCTCGACCCGGTCTAAAGCGGCGACAAAATGCATCTCGGACGTGCCGGGATTGGCGAAGCAGACATCGACGCCGCCTGCGACCAGGGTCCGCACCAGACTTTCGGCACCGTTCATCATTTCACTCCCGTTCGAAACCCGCGTTTTAAGCTGATCTCTGATCAATCATTCCCAGCGCGTTTCGTCAAAGGGTTCGCGGGGCAATGCTGCCATCTGCGCGCCGATGGTGGGGTTTTTTAACCGCACCTTTTGAAAATCGATCGCGCTCACGGGCTCTTTGCTTGCGAAATCGCCCCGATTATGGCCTCTCTCGCAGACCAACCGATTTTCTTGCGAGGGGCGAAGATGACCCGGGCTTTTGCTTTGCTGTTTGCGGCGGTGACCATGCTGGCCGGTGCCGGCCATGCGCAAGCCCAGGGCTACGGAGGTTACGGCGACTCGCGCGACATCCTGGGCGGCGGCCCTAATTTCTTCGCCGGCGCGAGCCCGATTCCGCGGCAGACAGTGAGCTATTCGGGCAATTATGCGCCCGGCACGATCCTGATCGACACCGCCGAGCGGCGACTTTACCTCGTGCTGCCCGATGGCCAGGCGC
The DNA here is from genome assembly GCA_036513695.1 of Bradyrhizobium sp. Lineage (GTDB taxonomy): Bacteria > Pseudomonadota > Alphaproteobacteria > Rhizobiales > Xanthobacteraceae > Bradyrhizobium. The sequence goes on from DATBYN010000486.1 coordinate 4,293, forward strand.
TGCGCTACGGCATCGGCGTCGGCCGCGACGGCTTTCGCTGGAGTGGCGTCCATCGCATCTCCGCCAAGAAGGAATGGCCGAGCTGGACCCCGCCCTCGCAGATGCTGGCGCGGCGGCCCGATCTGCCGCGCCACATGTCCGGCGGCATCGAAAACCCGCTCGGCGCACGCGCGATGTATCTGGGATCGACGCTGTATCGCATCCACGGTTCCAACGAGCCGGAGACCATCGGCCAGGCGGTCTCGTCCGGCTGCTTCCGCATGACCAATGAGGACGTCGTCGATCTCTATAATCGCGTCTCGGTCGGCACCACCGTGGTGGTGAAGAACTAGGGTTTTACGCGACGCCGAACCATATTCATCGTCGTCCCTGCGAAAGCAGGGACCCATAGCGTGCGCGCAATTGCGCTCATCGCGGCGCCACGGCGGTTGTTTTGAGAGACGCTGGTTGACGGCTTTCGCGCAACGACTAAAGCCTGTGGTTATGGTCCCTGCTTTCGCAGGGACGACGATGAGTGTGGTGGCGATGAGCCGATCCTCACATTTTTTGATAGTCGCGATCGCAGCGATCGCGTTCGGCGGCGTGGTCTCGCCGCCATCCGCATCCGCTGAAATCCCCGCCATCGCCTCGCGCCAGCGGGCAGAGAAAAAATCCTTCACCGATGCCGAGATCATCGATGGTTTTCTAAAGACCGCGTTCGGCGCCGAATATCATCTGGCCGGCCGGGTCGACCGGATCAGGAAATACACCGCGCCGGTGCGTGTCTTCGCTGACGGCAAACGTTCCGATCGCAAGGCGCAGCTTGCAAAAGTCGTGGCCGACATCGGCCAGAAGGTCGCGCATCTCGACATCGCGATGGCGGAAGGAAGCGAGGCCGCCAACATCCTGGTCACGATGGTGCGCGACCGCGACCTCTATCGCACTATCGCAAAATCCTACGGCAGCGAACGGGCGCGCGAGATAAAAACCTCGCTCGATCCGCAGTGCCTGTCGGGTTTTCGCAAGAACGAGAAATACGAGATCGAGCATTCCGACGTCATCCTCACCGTCGACAACGGCGATTTTGTCTTCTTCGACTGCGCCTATGAAGAGCTGTTACAGTCGCTGGGGCCGATCAACGACACTTCCTCGGTGCCCTGGACCATGTTCAACGACCAGGTTTCGATGGGATTTTTCGACGTCTATGATCAGTACATCCTGAACATTCTCTACGACCCGCGCATCACGGCCGGCATGGATGTCGAGCAGGTGAAAGCCGTGCTGCCCGAGGTGCTCGCTGACGTTCGGGTGTGGGTGAAGAAGGTCAATAATCTGCCGGAATAGCATCGTCGTCCCTGCGAACGCAGGGACCCATAACCACAGGTCGTTGTGGTTGGCGTGAAGTTGCCGCGGCTCTTCACGAAATCGATGGGCCGGGGGTTATGGGTCCCTGCGTTCGCAGGGACGACGCGTGGAAATATCCAGCACCCTACGATTCTGCCACAACGATTTCAGACCTTCCCGCCACAGATCGCCTTGAGCGAAACCCATTCCGCCGGCGTCAATAGCGGCGGCCCGGTTGGCGGCTGATCCTCTTTGCTCATGCGTGCCAGCCGGTCCTGGGTCAAGGGATGGCTCGCCAGAAATGTTGGGGTGAGGTCGCCCTGCTTGCCGGTGACACGAAACATCAATTCGCCCATCGGCTTCGGCGAGCGGCCGAGCCGGTGCATTACCTCGATGGCAAAGGTGTCGGCATTTTGCTCGGCCTCGCGCGAATAGGACGCCGTCACCAGCGAGCGCGACGCGAAGACCATTGCGCCGGAACCGGTGACGTCGCCGAACAACAGCCCGATCAGGAACGAGGTGCCGCCATTATAGATCAACTCGCGCATGTTATCGCGATGCTTCAAATGACCGAGCTCGTGCGCCAGCACGCCGGCGATCTCGTCGGCATTTTCCGCCTTCGCCAATAATGCGCTGAACAGATAGACTTTGCCGCCGGGCAGCGCGAAAGCATTGGGAACCTGGCTCGACAGCACCGCGGTCTGCACCGAAGTATCGAGGCCTGCGGTCTCGCGCAGGGTATTGACGAGTTTTGCGAACGCCTGCTGTCCTGCGGCATTGCTGCAAACCTGTTTGCCGAATATCACTTTGACCTGGCCGTCCGCGACTTCGCCGAGGCGCCGTTCAAACGCTGGCGGCAGCAATGGCGTGAGACGGTCGGCGGCAAGCGGGACGCCAAACAACACCACGGCGACGATCGAGACCGCCGCCGCGAGCGACCAGCCGATGATCCTCGCAACCCCGCCCCGGCCCGGAATATTCTCGTCGAGCCGCGTGCAGCGGGACGTGATTTCCGCCATGATTGCCGCATCGCGGATCTCAACCCGGGCCAGCGCGGGCGCCGTCAGGCAGGTCAGGCGGAGCTGACCTGCCGGGCTGTCGGCGCGGCGAATGTCGGCATAGGACCACGCGGCGATCTTGTGGTCATCCTCGTTGATCTCGAGCTGGTCGGCGAAGACAAGCACGACCGTGCGCCGCCGGCTCGACATCCCGTCGAAATAAATCACCGGCCGAAGCGGCGCCGCATCCTGGTCAGGGCCGTTGTTCATCCATGCTCACCAACTAGATGTGTTTTCAAGCGAAGTGGATACCGGTTCGCGCAGGGAAAACGGGTCAAAACAGAAGACTAGACCTTAGGTTCTGATTCAATCAGAACCTGGGCTCTAGAAGCCGGCGATATCCAGCCCGTCGGCAATACCCTCGCCCAGCGCACTCGCCAGATCGCCCCTCGCCGCAACATTGGCGGCTGCCTCGATGCCGTGCACATTGGTCGAGGCAAGCACCCTCACCCATAGATCGCGCAACAGATAGACCCGCATCACCACATTGAGCGCCAGCACGAACCCAAGATAGCCGATACCCGCGAGCACCAGCAATGGAATGCTCTTCGAAATCACCTGCGGTACGAAGAACTGATTGAGCGGCGCGCCGCTCATACTCGCCACCAGACCCGCGGATATCAGGAGGTAGGCGACGAACGCCAGCACCAGCAGCAGGAACCAGCCGATCACCTTCCAGTAAAGGCCGATCAGCGCGCCGCGCCGCAAGTTCGATTCCAGGCTCACGCCGCCGAAGCGGATGCCCGAAAGCCACCAGCGCCATTCCACCGCCTTGAACGCGCCGTAGACGAAGGGCGCGAGCGGAAAAATGTAAAGGGCAAAAGGCGCCAATAGCCACAACCACCAGCCGCGCTTGAAGAACTCCCAGCCCTCGCCTTCAAAACTGCCCTGCAGATCGCCGTAATAGGAATGCCGCATCTTGTAGCGCTCGAGGGCTGCTTCACGCCACGGCAACAAGAGGCCAAGGGTTAACCCAACCAGCACGGCCCAGAGTGCCGCGCGTGCGGCATAGCTCCAGCCCGAGCCGCTCATCCAGAACCGCACCCCGCGCCACACCGTGCGCGTCAGGCGATAGCGCCGCGCGCGGTAGATCGCGAATTGGCCGAACAGATAGAAGAACGCCAGGAGCGGAAAACTGGCGAACGCCTTGGCGCGTTCGGCTTCCAGGCTGACCAGGAAATAAGCCAGATAGACCGGCACGATGATCGCAAGCGCGAACAGAAATCCGATCAAGAGTTCCTTGGCGCGGCCGGTGTATTCCGCGGCATCGCCGTCGATCAGGGTGTTCGACCACAAGTGCCGGCGGATGTCGGTGGCAAGCCAGAACCGGTAAAACCCGACGGTGATCAGCTCAAGCGCCGCACCGCGCAGCACGAGATGGAAAAATTGCTTGCGATCGCCGGAAAACGCCACCGGCAAATGTGGCGGGTGCTGCGGCACCAGACTGACTTGATCCATCGATCAACTCTTGATTGCAAATGCGCGATAATGAAACACATAGAACATGGATTTGTGAACATAGGTTTGTCGGCCGAGATGAAATCCGGTTCGAATGGCGCTTATGCCGATTTTTCAAACAGTTCCCGACCGATCAGCATGCGCCGGATTTCGCTGGTGCCGGCGCCGATCTCGTAGAGTTTTGCATCACGCAGCAGCCGCCCGGTGGGATAGTCGTTGATATAGCCGTTGCCGCCGAGCAGCTGGATGGCGTCGAGCGCGCATTGGGTTGCCTTTTCCGAAGCATAGAGAATGGCGCCGGCG
>DATBYN010000487.1:0-4416 GCA_036513695.1 Bradyrhizobium sp.
TGGGGTGGGTTTGCGGAGTGACGCCGGGGCGATAGCGCCCGATAAAACCCCACAACGTCGCGGCATTCTCCGCGTTCGACGACGACACCAAGGTCAGCAGCAACTGGAACGTCACGGGCATGTCGGCCACAGGCGGATGGCCGGCATGGATATGCCAGACCGGATTTGCCAGCTGCTGCCTTCCGTCCTGGCGCGGAAACGCTTCGAGGAATTGCTGGTAGTCGTCGACGTTGCGCGGGATCACGTCGAAATACAGCCGCTTTGCCGACTTCGGCTCGCGATACATGAACAGCGACAGCGATTCTGGCGAGGCATAGCGCAGCCATTCGTCGATGGTCAGGCCGTTGCCCTTCGACTTCGATATTTTCTGGCCCTTGTCGTCGAGGAACAGCTCGTAATTGAATCCTTCGGGCGGCGTGCCGCCGAGCGCGGTGCAGATCTTGCCCGACAGCTTTACCGAGTCGATCAAATCCTTGCCGGCCATTTCATAGTCGATGCCGAGCGCAAACCAACGCATCGCCCAGTCCGGCTTCCACTGCAATTTGCAATGCCCGCCGGTGACCGGCAGCGTCATGCGCTCCCTGGTCTCGGGATCGTCATAGGAGATGGTGCCGGCCTTCAAATCATGCTCGACGATCGGCACATAGAGCACCTCGCCGGTGCGCGGAGAAATCGGCAGGAACGGCGAATAGCTCGCTGCGCGCTCTTCGCGCAAGCTCGGCAGCATGATCGCCATCACCTGCTCGAGCCGCTCCAGCACGCGCATCAGCGCCGCATCGAATTTTCCGCTACTGTAATAGTCGGTCGAACTCGCGAACTCGTAGTCGAAGCCGAACGTGTCAAGGAACGCGCGCAGCCGCGCATTGTTGTGCGCGCCAAAGCTCGGATGGGTGCCGAACGGGTCGGGCACCGTGGTCAGCGGCTTGCCGAGATGTTGTGACAGCATCTCCTTGTTTGGCACATTGTCCGGCACCTTGCGCAGGCCGTCCATGTCGTCGGAGAACGCGATCAGCCGGGTCTTGATCTTGTCTTCGGTCAGGACACGAAAGGCATGGCGCACCATGGTGGTGCGCGCGACTTCGCCGAAAGTGCCGATATGCGGCAGGCCCGACGGGCCATAGCCGGTCGCGAACAGCACCTCGTCCTTCGGCTGCTTCTTCAGCCGCGCGACAATCGCCTTCGCCTGATCGAACGGCCAGGCGTTGGATTGTTCGGCGAGCGCGCGCAGATCGTTCGGCATGGCGGCATCGATGGTGGACATCTAGGGGTCTCCGGGGGGCGGAAACTAAACGTCTCCGCGATCAAATGCAAAATCACAGCCGTCGTCCCTGCGACAGCAGGGACCCATAACCACCGATGCCGATGCTGCGCTCGGCTGGGGCCGCGGCCTGCTCCACGGTGAGATTTGGGGTTATGGGTCCCGGCTCAAGGCCGGGACGACAGCCATCCCTAAAACGGGCTCACCGAGAAATAGCGCAGCCATAAATCCGTATAGCGGCCTTTTTCCCAGACCCGGAACAGCGCCCAGTTCAGCGCCTGCCGCAGCAGATCATTGCCCTTGCGCACGGCAATCCCGATACCCTCGCCGAAATAGCGGCTCTCGACAAACGGGCCGCCCGAGAAGGCGCAGCATTCGCCGGAATCAGTGCCGTTGATCCAGAACGCCAGCGAGATCGCGTCGCCGAAGATGAAATCGACCTCGCCGCGCCGAAGCGCCAGCCGCAGCGCGTCGTCATTGGGATAGGAATGCAGTTCGGCGTCGGTGAACATCGCTTTCAGATAGGCCTCGTGCGAGGAGCCGGCGATGGCGCCGACTTTCTTGCCCTCGAGATATTCGGGGCGAATCTCCGACATCACCGCGTCGCGCCGCGACACGAACCGCGCCGGCGCCCGGTAATAGGGATCGGTGAAATCGACGCGGGCGCGCATCTGCGGCGTCACCGCCAGCGACGCGATGATGGCGTCGCCCCGGTTGCTCGCGATCGCGTCGAGCAAGGTTTCGAAGCGGCGCATCTGGATCGTGCAGGTGACTTTTATTTCCTCGCAGAGCTGCCGCGCCAGGTCGACATTGAAGCCGGCCGGATTGCCGTCGGGGCCGGTGAAATTGAACGGCGGGTAATCGGTTTCGGTCAGAAACCGGATCACCGTCAGACGGGACAGATCGGGCCGCTCCGGACGACGCCTCGGGTCCCAGAAGCCGGGCACCGCCTGTGGCGCCGCCTCGGTGCCCGGTTTTGCGATATTTTGCGCATGCGCGGCGCTGCCGGACAGTGCCGCGGTCAGCGAGAATCCCGCCGCCAAAAGGGTTGCGCAGAATGTTCGGAATGATTTTCCGTTTAGCAATGAAAGTGTCAGCGGATGCATTACCGGCGGTAGTTTTCGCAGAAGTCGACGGCCTTATAGACGATCCGGCCGATAACGCGAGCGGCGTTTAAGCCCTGGCCCGCTTCCGTCAAAGATACCGCTTCAAATCGGCCGCGGCGTCCTCGGGCGTCCGCTTCAGGTTGAAGGGCGCGACGAATTTGCCGTCGCGGTCCATCAAATAGACCAGCGCGGTGTGATCCATGGTGTAGTCGCCATCCTTCAGCGGGACTTTTTTGGCATAGACCCGGTAGGCGGAAATCACCTTTGCGATCTCATCGGGATTGCCGGTCAGGCCCTCCAGATGGGGATCGAAACTCGACAAATAATCCTTCATCGCCATTGTCGTGTCGCGCTCGGGATCGACCGAGACGAAATAGGCGTTGACGCGGTCGGCGTCCTTGCCAAGCGCCTTGAGAACCTCGGAAATCTCGAACAGCGAGGTCGGGCAGACGTCAGGACAATGGGTGAAGCCGAAAAAAATCAGGGTCGGGCGGCCCTGCAGGTTTTTGTCGGTGATGATCTGGCCGGCCTGGTCGGTCAATTGAAACGGCCCGCCGATCGCGGCCGGGGCTGCGACATGCCGCAAGCCGCCGAGCGCCCATAGCATCAGCACCAGCCCGACCACCAGGCTACCGGCGAATGCCCCGATGATGACCAGCGGGCGGGTGGTCCGATCCATCGTCCGATCTGTCATGAGGTGTCCTGTTGCCGCATTAGAAGCAGGCGGAGATGCCGGACGCAATCGTCTCGAAGAACACCGCCGTCCCGTAATGGAACCAGAGCGCCAAGGTACCGAGCAGGATCGCCGCGCCGAGAGCGGCGCCGCCGACCACAATCGCCGGCCCGAGCCGGTGCGGGGTCAGCACGGCGGCCGCTTGCCGGGTAGAAATCGGTTGAGCAGAGATCGGCAGAACCATGGGCAACCATCTGAAACAACAGGCTTTGAAGCGGCGTCGCCGCCCACCTGCAGTATTCAGATAGGGCTAGTCGGGCTGGCGGGCAAGCACGCCCGCATCGGGGGTGATCACGTCCTGCTGAGGTGAATTGCGATCGCGGCGCGGCGACCGCGGCGCGGACGCCTGGACGTCGATATAGCAGGGCCGGTACATGTTCATCAGTTGCTTGCCGCGCAGGAAAATCATGCGCGGCCTCAACCCGCCACGCGCGGCAATCCAGCGCCGCACCGGCGACGGATACATCGAATACAGCATCTGGGTGGCTTCGGGGTTGGTCACCGCGCGGCCGTTGGCGCCGAAGTCCCACGCCGCGTGGAATCCCAGATTGGCGTGAGATGTGACGCAGATCTTGTCATGGGGAACCGCGCCGAGAACGATGGTGCAGGCCGAGGCGCATAAACCGTCGATGATGACGGTCTCACCGGAACTGCGCAGGCCCTGATACCTGTCGACATAAGTGCCGATCCGGCCGCCGCGATCCTCGGCAATGCGAACCACCGCCTGGCTCGCCCCCATCCCCGCCAGCAGGAGAACCGCCGCGAGCAATCCCGTCACAAGTTTCATATCCCAGCCCCAGTTCAACTGTCGAACCCGAATCTGACTGTCTTTAAGTGATGCAAGACGTTTGCCAGCGTGTTTCGGGATTGCGGTTTTGTCCAGACGGCCGAGGTGGCTCAAAACAAATTCAAATTAAGTGTTGCCTGCGGGCTGCACCTTTCCGCCGAAAGGTTTCAAACTGGAACAGGGTTAATGTTCCAGCTGCGGGCGCTGGCCGCTGACAGGGCATTTGCCGTTGACCACGGCTTGGGCCGCGCGCTTCACTGATCGACAGGGGCGGGGGACGGATACGATGGCTGATGATGCTGATGTAATCGTGGTCGGCGGCGGCCTTGCCGGCCTCGTCGCCGCGACGGAAATCGCCGACGCAGGCAAGCGCGTCATCGTGGTCGAGCAGGAGGGCGAACAGAGTCTCGCCGGTCAGGCCTTCTGGTCGTTTGGCGGATTGTTTCTGGTTGATAGCCCCGAACAACGCCGGCTCGGCATCAAGGACAGTTTTGACCTCGCGCTGCAGGACTGGATGGGGTCGGCGGGTTTT
>DATBYN010000488.1:0-4195 GCA_036513695.1 Bradyrhizobium sp.
GCCGAGGAGTCGCTGTCGGTCACCCAGATGGTCCTGAACGGGCGGCCGGCGCTGCTCTCTGCAACGATCGAGGACGCCAAGATCATGGCCGAGGCGCTCGATGGAGTATGGACCCATCTCGACCGAATTGTCGAGCTCGCCCGACAAAAGGCAGCGCAGGCGTCCTCGGGCTTGGCCTGACCCGCCGGCGCGGTCGCAGTGCAGACTAGCGCGGGGTCACTACCCCTGCCGTTTTAGGCATCAGCAAAGCGGGTAGCTGCAGGCGCGACGCGGCTGGCGGCATTCCGGTCGGCAACAGCAGACCGGCTGCTCGGGTATGGCCCAGGCCGACCTCACATCGTCAAGGACACGATTTCTATGCGAATTAACGCACCGGCCAGATTGGCCGTGGCTTGGCTGACCGTGTTCCTGGTCGGGACCGAGCTGTTCGTCTTTTCTCCTTTGCTGCCGGTGCTGGCGACCGATTACCACATAGCTCTGTCATTGGCGGGGCTGTCGGTGACGATGTTTTCGTTAGCCTATATGGTGAGCGCTCCGCTGTTCGGATATTTCTCGGATCGTATCGGGCGCCGGCGGGTTTTGATCTGTTCCCTCCTCGCTTTTGCCCTCGCCAATATCCTCACCGCCGGCGCTGCAAACCTGCCGTGCCTGCTTGCAGTCAGGCTTTTTGCCGGTGCCGCGGCGGCCGGTGTCTCGCCATCGATCTATGCGCTCGTCGGCAGCGCCGCCCCACCAGACCACCGGGCCACCTGGCTGGCGCTGGTGGTCTCCGGTCTCTTGGTCTCGCTGGCAATCGGCGCGTCGGCGGGCGGCCTGGTGGGTTCCCTCGTCGGCGGGCCGCCGGTATTCCTCGCGCTCGCCGGCCTCGGTTTGGTGCTGGTCTGGCTGAACCGATGGGTCTGGCCATGCGATCACGACCGCGCCGCAGGCGTTATCGGCGCCGCAGCTAGCGATCCGCTTGCCGTTGTTGTTCTGGTGCGCCGCTTGATCCCAATGGTACTTTGGAGTACGGGCCTCTACGGCGTCTATACCTACCTCGGCGCCGGCCTCACTGCCGTCGGCTTCTCGACCCGGCAGACTGCCGCAGCCATCCTCTTTTATGGTTGCGGCGCAATCGTCGGGGTTCTTGTGGGTGGCCGTGTGGCCGATCGGCTCGGTTTCCGATTCACCGCGAGCGCGAGCTTTGCTGGCCTGTGCGCTTGCCTGCTGCTGGTGCGGCTGGCGTTCGACGCGGGCAGGTTCGTCGAACTCGCGCTCGGCGTCAGCTCGGCTGTAGCGCAGCTGTTCTTTCCGGCTCAGCAAGCCGGTTTGGCAGATGATTTCCCCCGCCAACGCGCTGCGGTGCTCGCCTGGAACAACAGCGCGCTGTTCTTGGGCATTTCGCTCGGCTCCATCGTCGGCGGCGAAGTGATCGCACTGGGAAGTTTCGGAGCTGACTTGATCACCTCTGCCGGCATCGCTCTGGCAGGATGCATCATCAATGCGATCCTGGTCCCGGGTCGGGTACGGGTGAGCCAGTGACGCACTACACCGAGACGGCTTTTTGACGCCGCCCTGACACCGAATTGACGGATATACGATAAATTTGGATGGAACCGGTTGCGCGACAGCGGCGTGCCCGCTGCGCCCCGGCGGCGACGGAGCTCTCGCCGGGGGCATCAGTGGGCAATATGGATAACGAAATCAGTCGCGAAGCGCAAAACTGCGGCGCCTCGATCTGCACCGTGGTGCAAACGGCGCTGCGCCAAAACCGGCTGCTCTTCGCATTTCAACCCGTGGTTTGCGCGGCGACGGGAGACACGGATTATTTCGAATGCCTGCTGCGCATGCGCGATCTCGGGGGAACCATCATCGCCGGCGGCGAATTCATCACGCCGATCGAACAACTGGGTCTGATCGGATTCATTGACGACTACGTTCTCGAACTCACTGTCCGGGAACTCGCGCGTCATCCCGGAGTAAGGCTCGGGCTCAACATATCCGGGCTGACGGCATGCATCGGGCCGTGGCTGCAGTCTTTGATTTCGGCCTTGCAGTATCGGCCCGATGTCGCCCGCCGGCTGGTCGTGGAGATCACGGAAACTGCGGCACTGTCCGACCTCGAAGACTCGGCGCGCTTTGTCGACGCGCTCCGCCACGCGGGATGCCGCGTGGCGCTCGACGATTTCGGCGCTGGTCACGCCTCATGGCGGCATCTCGAGACTTTGTCGGTCGACACCGTCAAGATCGACGGTTCGTTTGTGCGAAACCTGGCCGATAGCCACGAAAGGCGCGTTCTTTTGCGGGATCTGCTCCGTCGGATCAGCGCTCTCGGCTGCATTACCGTGGCCGAAGGGGTGGAGAACGCCGCCGACGAGGCGGTCGCGCGGGCAGAAGGGTTCGGCTATCTGCAGGGTTACCATCTGGGTGCACCGACCATCAAGCGCGCTTGGCTTGGTCAGACATCGACCGGTTAGTCGGATGACTGGCGTCGGTCCTGCCCAGATAGCGGCGGTCCTGCCCAGATAATGGAAGGCGAGCGCCGATCGAAGCCTTGGTCCGGCGTGCGGATTGGTTTGACCGGAAGGATCCTGATCCTGGTGAATTCGAAGCATTTGCCCAAGCCGACAGCTCGATCACCCGGTGATACGGGGGGACCGGACTTGGGCTTTCCCAGGTCGCCTGACATACCGGGATGCCAGGACCCGCGAAGAAGCTGCGCTGGCGGTTCAGTCATTGGGCCAGATCGCTGGCGGGCTCGCTCGACCTTACGAGGGGTTGGGGCTCGGCCTGACTATTGTAAGTAAGCTGAGCGAGCGCCGTGGCGGGCGCCTGACAATCGCCGGCGCGCTACACAAAGTGAGAAAGATCTCTCTCGATTTTCCGGTCCCAACGGCAAGGGCCGAAGCGAGATCCTGGCGAAGGACGTTTTTTTGACGGATGCCGGCGTAGCCCCGGCGTGAAATGTAGACAGGGCGACACCTTTCGCGCTCGAGACGGCGCCGAGCCCACGCCGCGGAAAAGATGGGCGAACCAGAGGTTTGCAATGAACAACTTCTACCTCGAAGTGATTTCGCTGGTCGAGCGCCTTCATCGTCAATTCCTGGAGGTCGTGAAGCTGGAGCTGGAGGGGCTCCGCGTTCACGACATCAACAACGTCCAGGCCATGATGCTGTTCAATATTGGGAACGCGGAGATGACGGTGGGCGAGCTCACCTTGCGCGGCTGTTATCTCGGGTCCAATGTCTCCTACAATGTCAAGAAGATGGTCGAGAACGGCTATCTGGCGCATGAGCGCTCAGTCCACGACCGGCGGTCGATCCATGTTCGATTGACCGAGAAAGGGGGCAAACTGCGTGACCGCTTGGGCGCCATGCATGAGCGCCACGGCCAGATGCTTTCGCAGGCGACGCTGACCGCGGACGATCTGCAGAATACCGGTGTTACGCTGCGCAGACTCGAACGCTTCTGGATCCGCGCTGCCGATTTGGTTCAACGAGCACCGCCACAGTTTGAAGCGAACTTGGCCGAGCCCCCGGCTTCCGGCACGAAACAGAACCGCGATGATTTCGGCCCGAGAATCTCTTCCGGCAACTGACTGACTATTCTTCAGCTGCAGCCTCTCCCGGGGCTGCCATCATCGCTTCGGCGACCAGGCCGGCATTGCCGCGTATCGCGTGCTCTATAGCCTCGGCGGTCTCGGCATGCTCCTTCAAATGAGCCTTGGCGTTCTCACGTCCTTGGCCAATGCGCTGGCCGTCATAGGAAAACCAGGAGCCTGACTTCTCGACGACGCCGGCCTGAACGCCCAGATCGATCAGTTCGCCGCGCTTGGATATCCCCTCGCCGTACATGATATCGAAATCGACGACCTTGAAAGGCGGCGCCATCTTGTTCTTGACGACCTTGACGCGCGTCTGATTGCCGATGATCTGGTCCCGCTCTTTGATCGCGCCGATACGCCGGATGTCGAGACGAACCGAGGCGTAGAATTTGAGTGCGTTGCCGCCCGTCGTGGTCTCCGGATTGCCGAACATTACGCCGATCTTGTGGCGGATCTGATTGATGAAGATCAACATTGCGCGAGAACGGGCGATCGAGCCCGTCAGCTTGCGCAATGCCTGGCTCATCAGCCGGGCGTGCAGCCCCATATGGCTGTCGCCCATTTCGCCTTCGAGCTCGGCGCGCGGCACGAGGGCGGCCACCGAATCGATGA
>DATBYN010000489.1:0-5288 GCA_036513695.1 Bradyrhizobium sp.
TGGTGCGACTGCATCGCGGCGCGGAATTTGCCGTCATAATTGGCGTAGAGCCGCGCGCTGTTGCTCAGGATGAACGAAGCGGACGCGCCGGCATCGGCGCCAAATTGGCTTTCGCCGAGGCCCTGCAGGGTAACGCTCTGGGTGCCGAGGCTGACGGTGACCGAGCTGAAATTCTGCGCGACATTGTCGACGAACTTTCCGTAGGCCGACAGATCGAAAATCTTTTGATCGAAAATGAAGTAGTGCCCGATCTCCGCGCCGAGCAGGATCCGCGAACGCTCCACCGACGCAGCGCTTGCCATCACCGGGTCGAGCCCGCCGACTTCCTGAAACGACCCGGTCGAGGCGCGCACATACTCGAAGGCGGCCTTCGGCACGATCCGGCTCTGGTCCATGCTCCAGTAATAGCTGAGCTCAGTCAGCGCGCCGTCGATGTGGCCATTATAGCCGGCGGTGGCGAAGCCTGCCCCGGTATCCCGGCTGGAGGTGATTTTCCCGAACCCATGGACCAGCGCGATGGCCCAGGTCCACGGCCCCTTGTCCACCGAAGCGTTGAACCCGAGCTGGGTGAGGTCGAGCGTCGCCGACTGCAACGCCAGCGGGACATCGATTGCGGTACCGCTCTGGTCGACCGAAAACGCGACATTGACGTTAGGTGCGACGCGGGCGCCCAGACCCGCGACACCTCCCCAGGTCTGGCGATGGTCGCCGACGAAATCGCCCTGCGCGCCGGTCCTGGCCGAGATTCCGTAGGTCTCTCCCCAGGCCCGGTAACGCGGCGTGTCCGTGGCCTCGGAGGCACCGCCGCCGCCCGGATTATAGCGCAAGGCATTGCCGAAACCGTTGGTTGCCTGGCCTCCAAGACGCTCCAGGAAATTGCTGCCGAGATTGGTCATGGCTGCGCCGGCCGACACGTCGGAATTGATAGCGGTGCGCGATGGCGTAGGCGGCGGCGGTGGCGGCGTGGGTGGCGGCGTGGGTGGCGGCGCCGGGGGTGCTGGCGGCACGAACGGACTCTGCGCCTGAGCCGGCAGCGAAGCCGCGACGACAGCCAGAGCCAGGACGAAAGCAACTCCAACAGCCCTTGCAAGCCAGCGGCCTGCCCCGATCTCCTTTGCGCGCGAAGGCCGCGATGAGCAGCACATGAGTGGCATTCCCAAGAGCAGCGCCAACCCGAAAAAATGCAAAAAAATCCCGTCGGCTGGTGGCGATTTGCCCCTAGTTCTACCGGGGGGTCAATCGGTCTTGGTCGCAGCCAACGGGCGATTAGCGGACGTTGTTGTTCGGCTGCCACAGGTCGTCCACGGCCTCCCATTGCAGGGCGGTCTCATTGTCGAACAGATTTGCCGAGGCGTGCCAGAAGCTTGCTAACGCGCAAATTTCGTGTTGCAATATGCAGCACAATCGGATTTAGGCCGATCGACTGTGCGTTTCGCGACCGAAATTGAGCAGACATCCGAAAAAGCCCGCTTGTGGCGTGGCACGCGAAAAGCGTGGCCACGTCTTTTTTACGTCTAGACCAGGAGACAGGCGATGCAAAAAGGCACCGTCAAGTGGTTCAACCCGACCAAGGGTTATGGGTTCATCAAACCGATGGCCGGCGATAAGGACGTGTTCGTCCATATCTCGGCAGTCGAGCGTGCTGGGCTCTCAACCCTCAACGAGAATCAGGTGATCGAATATGACCTTGTAGAAAATCGCGGCAAAACCTCCGCAGAGAATCTGAAGGTCTCCTAAGCTTCGTCACGATCCGCGCAAGCAATCCTGATGCACCCCCGGCCTACGCCGGGGGATTTTATTTTTCAAACGACCATTGATCTTCAAACAACCACGGCGTGGCCAAGCGGCCTCACGTCACGGCCGGCGAAATCAATACGGCGTCGGAATCCGCGCCGTCGGTGGCTTTGCAGAGATCGCCCTCGAGCCTGACCTTATCACTCGCGACCAGCCGCAGTGCCGTTGGATAGATGCGGTGCTCGATCTTTAGAATCCGCGCCGCCAGCGTCTCCGGCGTATCATCATCGCGCACCGCGACTGCGCCCTGCATCAGGATCGGGCCGGCGTCGGTTTCGGGAATGACAAAATGGACGGTCGCGCCGGAAATTTTCACCCCGGCACGCAGCGCCTGCCCTTGCGGATCGAGCCCAGGAAACGACGGCAGCAGCGAGGGATGAATGTTGAGCATCTTGCCGTACCAGCGCTGCACGAATTCGGCTGACAATAACCGCATGAAGCCGGCGAGACAGACCAGGTCGATCTTGTGCTGGGTCAGCGCCGATTGCAGGACCGCCTCGAAGCCCGCGCGATCCTTGCCGAACGGCTTGCTCTCGATGGTGAGTGTCGCGACCCCGCTCGCCCGGGCTTTGTCGAGGCCCAAGGCGCCGGAACGGTTGGAGATGACAACGACGATCTCGGCCGGGAAATCCTGTTCCCTCGCCGCCTCGATCAGGGCGGACATGTTCGATCCGCGCCCGGAAATCAGGATGGCGACACGGCGCTTCATCGCTTCACCAGCTCAAATCAAGATGGCCGTTGTAAGCCACGCGGTGCTCGCCTGTGGCCGGGATCACCTCACCCAACAGGGTCACGGTCTCGCCGCCCTCGGTCAGAATCGCGGTGACCTTTTCGATCGCATCCGGTTCGACGATGGCGATCATGCCGATGCCGCAGTTGAAGGTGCGCAGCAGTTCGAGTTCGGCGATGCCGCCCTGCTCCGCCAGCCATTTGAACACCGGCAGCACCGGCAAGCGCTCGAGGTCGATGCCGACGCCGAGATGTTTTGGGAGCACGCGCGGAATATTGTCGGTGAAACCGCCGCCGGTGATATGGGCGAGCCCCTTGACTGCGCCGGTCTCGCGAATCGCGCGCAGGCTCGACCTGACATAGAGCCGCGTCGGCGTCAGCAGCGCGCCGCCCAGCGTCATGACCGGCGAAAACGGCGCCGGCGCGTCGAAGCCGAGGCCGGAGGTTTCAACGATCTTGCGGACCAGCGAAAATCCGTTGGAATGAACACCCGACGATGCCAAGCCGAGCACGGCGTCGCCAACCCTGATATCGGGCCGCGGCAGCAGCGTGCCCCGTTCGGCGGCACCGACCGCAAAGCCCCCGAGGTCGTAGTCGCCATCCTTGTAGAGGCCCGGCATTTCGGCGGTCTCGCCGCCGATCAGCGCACAGCCTGATTCGCGGCAGCCTTCGGCGACGCCAGCGACGATCGCAGCAGCCGCCTCGGGATCGAGCCGGCCGCAGGCAAAATAATCCAGAAAGAACAGCGGCTCCGCGCCCTGGACCACGATATCGTTGACCGACATCGCCACCAGGTCGATTCCGATACCGCCATGCAGCCCGGTCTCGATCGCGATCATGACCTTGGTGCCGACACCGTCGGTGGCGGCGACCAACACCGGGTCCTTGAAGCCCGCGGCCTTCAGATCGAACAACCCGCCGAACCCGCCGATCTCGGCGTCAGCGCCGGCCCGGGCGGTGGCACGGACCATCGGCTTGATGAGGTCGACCAGGCGATTGCCGGCGTCGATATCGACGCCCGAATCCGCGTAAGTAAGCCCGTTCTTGCGGTCGACCATGCCCGATTTCCAGATGATGGCGGCTGGTTACGTCGGATTCCGCTCACGTGCAATGGCTCGCAAGCGGGGCGCGCATATACTATGTAGACAACAACCGGCTCACTCGGCAAAGGGCCGGATATCTCGTAAAAATCAGGCCGGTAGCCGGGAAGCGACCGAGTTGAGTATTCCGAACATCATTACCCTGGGCCGCATCCTGTCGGTGCCGTTCATCGTCTGGGCAATTGCCTCCAGCCAGATGGAAATCGCGTTTGCGATCTTCATCATCGCCGGCGTCAGCGACGCGGTCGACGGCTTTCTCGCCAAGCGCTTCAACATGGCGAGCGAACTCGGCGCGCTGCTCGACCCGCTGGCCGACAAGGCGCTGTTGGTCTCGATCTATGTCGCGCTCGGAATCTGGGGCGCGGTGCCGCGCTGGATCGTGATCCTGGTGGTATCGCGCGACATCATGATCGTGACCGCCGTGATCGTGTCATGGTTGTTCGGCAAGCCGATTCCGATGAAGCCGTTGATGGTATCGAAGCTCAATACCGTGGCGCAGGTGGCGTTCGCGGCCCTGGTGCTCGCCGCCCTCGGCTTCGGCTTCAGACCGACGCCGTACGACCTGATCCTGATGGGCTTTGTGACTATCTTTACTTTGGCATCCGTATCTCTCTATCTCGTGGAGTGGGTGCGGCACATGAGCACGATCGAAGCACGCTAGACCGCTTTTCGGCGCTGGTTTTGAATCAGAACCGAAAAGCCATATTTTTTTGACGCGTTTTCTTCACGCGAACCGGTGTCCACTTCGCTTGAAAACGCTATGGATCATGCGCCGGCTGATCCCGGCATGGAGATTTGCGTGACAGGCCGCGTCCAACCTCGTCAGCTGGCATTTGCGTTGCCGCACGCAGAAAGCCTCAGCCGCGACAATTTTCTCGAGGGACCGGCCAACGCCGCCGGCCTCGCGCTGATCGACAGTTGGCCGGACTGGCCAAGCCCGATCATGCTGCTGGTCGGACCGGAAGGTTCCGGCAAGAGCCATCTCGCCGCGATCTGGGCCGAGCAAGCCGGCGCGCGCTCGATATCGGCCCATGCCCTGACCGCAGCCGCCGTGCCGGGCGCGCTGGCGACCGGGGCCCTGGTCGTGGAAGATTTGAAGCCGTCGGACTTCGACGATCGGGCGCTGTTTCACCTGATGAATCTCGCCCGCGAAGACGGGGCATCGGTCCTGATCACCGCGCGGCTGGCGCCGTCGGCGTTTGAAATCGAACTGCGCGATCTGCGCTCGCGGCTGCGCGCGGTGCCGACGGTATCGCTGTTGCCGCCCGACGACGCGCTGTTTCGCGCGCTGATCGTCAAATTCTGCGCCGACCGTCAACTCACCGTCGATGAGACCGTGGTCGGTTATCTCGCAACCCGGATCGAGCGGTCTTACGCGGCGGTGCGGCAGGCGGTGGAGTTGCTGGACAGCGAGGCCTTGCGGCTGGGCCGGCCGGTCACCCGGGCGCTGGCGGCAGAGCTATTGCGCCATAGCTGAGGAACGTCTTCAAAGCCGTCAACAACCGGGGTCTGGCCCATCGGGGCAAGGGCGATACCACGCGCCAATGCCGATTTTGAGGCAGCAAGGCAAATCCCCAAATGACTTCGAATGGGGGCCATTAGACGGCTCTGCGGCCGCCGGCAGCGGCCGAAACTCAGCGCCGCGGCCTGAGGCCACAACTTGCG
>DATBYN010000490.1:0-4225 GCA_036513695.1 Bradyrhizobium sp.
ATCACCGCTCGCGCAGGCTCTCCTGGGAGTGGCGCAGGATCGGCGAGAGCAGATAGTCGATGATCCGCCGCTTGCCGGTCCTGATCTCGACGGTGACGGCCATGCCGGCCGACAGATTGACCAATTTGTCGTCGATCTGCATCTGGGTCTGGCCGAGCGACACGCGGGCGGCATAGGCGGGCTCCGACGCGGCGCTATCGTTGTTACCGCTCGGCTTCTGCGGGTCGGATTTGCCGGCACCCTCGCGTGGAATGGCGTCCTGCGACAGCGTGACGACCTTGCCGTGCAGCAGGCCGTAGCGGGTGAAATTGAAGGTATCGACCTTGATCTCAGCATCCTGACCGGAATGCACGAAGCCGATATCCTGGTTATCGACCATGGCTTCGATTTCCATCGTGCTGTCGGCCGGAACGATGGTCAGCAGGGTTTGCGCCGGGGTGACGACGCCGCCGACTGAATGGACCGCCAATTGCTGTACCGTGCCGTCGATCGGCGCCGTCAGCGCCTGAAATTTGGTGCGCTGCTCGGACTTGGCAACGTCCTGCGCCAAACCATTGGCCTTGCGGGTCGCTTCGGCGAGGTCGTTCAAGACCTGCCGGTGGAATTCGGCCCGGGTCTCTTCCTGCTTCGCCTTCGAGGCCGCCACGCCAGCCTCGGCCTCTTTGAGATGGCTGGTCTGCACCTCCAGGTCTTTTTGGTGCGACAACAGGTCCTGCAGATCTTCGAGGTAAGCGAGCTTTGAGCCGGTCTGGTGATCGAAAAGCGTCTTGCGCATCTGGGCGCGCTCTTCCAGAATCGGCAGCAAGGTCTCGATCTTGCCGATCGAAACCTTCTGACTTTCCTGTTCCGCGCGCTTCTGGGCTTCTTCGCCGGCAAGACTTGCGAGCTTGCTGCGATATTGCGACATCTGGCCGATCAGGAATTGCTCGCCCATCCTGGCCTGTTCGAGGCTGGCGCCCTCCGGCGCCACGAAGCGCGCATCGGGATCGTTCTCGCCTTTGAGGGCCGCCGTCAGTCGGGCGATGTCGATCTTCGCCGCCATCAGGTCGTTGCGCTGATGGTCGAGATCCGCCTGGTTCATCGTCGGGTCCAATTCGATCAGGACGTCTCCGACTTTCACCTTTTGCCCGTCGTGCACGAGGATGGCGCGAACCACGCCGATCTCGAACGGTTGCACGATCTTGGTGTGGCCGGTCGGGATGATCTTGCCCTTGGCGACGGCGACGATATCGACACGGCCGAACCAGGCCCAAACCAGCGCCAGCGCGAAGACCGCGACCAGGCAATAGGCGCCGAGGCGGCCGATCGGCGAGGGCGGTGTTTCGACGATTTCCAGCGCCGCGGGGAGAAATTCGCGCTCAGTGCGGCGAACGGGCTGGTTTCGGACGGGGACGACGGCGGTGGTCATCGATCGCTCACGGGCTGAAACGGGGGATCAGGATTGCATGGCGTAAAGCGCGGCGTAACGGCCGCCGCTGCTCAACAGGTCCTCATGGGTGCCGTCCTCGGCGATCCGTCCGCGCTCGATGGTCAGGATGCGGTCGGCGACCCGCACCGCCATCAGCCGATGCGCGATGATGAAGACGGTGCGGCCTTTCACGATCTGGCGCATGTTGTCCTGGATGATTTTTTCGCTCTCATAGTCGAGCGCGCTGGTTGCCTCATCGAAGATCAGGATGCGCGGGTTGGTCACCAGCGCGCGCGCTATTGCAATGCGCTGGCGCTGACCGCCCGAAAGCGTGCTGCCGCGCTCGCCAATCATGGTGTCGTAACCGTCCGGCAATTCCAGGATGAACTCGTGGGCACCGGCGAGACGCGCGGCGGCCATCACGTCCTCGATCGGCATTCCCGGATTTGAAAGCGCGATATTTTCGCGCGCCGTCGCGTTGAACAGCACGTTTTCCTGCATCACCACGCCGATCTGCCGGCGCAGCCAGGAACTGTCGACCTGAGCGAGATCAACCCCGTCGACCAAGACCCGTCCGCTCTCCGGCACATAGAGCCGCTCGATCAATTTCGCAAAAGTGCTTTTTCCGGAGCCGGAGGAACCGACGATGCCGACCACCTGGCCGGCGGCGACGTCGAGCGTGACATCCTTGAGAACTTCCGGACCGTCGATGCGATAGCGGAAGGTGACGTGCTCGAACTTGATATCGCCGATCAACGCGGGCAGGGCGGCCTTGGTCGCATTGTAGGACGGCTCGACCGGGGTATTGAGGATGTCGCCGAGCCGCGCGATCGACAGCCTGGCCTGATGAAAGTCCTGCCACAGCCCGGCGAGCCGCAGCACCGGTGCACTGACCCGCCCCGCCAGCATGTTGAAGGCAACGAATTCTCCGACGGTGAGCGAGCCCTGGATCACGAGCTTGGCGCCAAAGAACAAAAGCGCCGCCATCACCATCTTGTTGATGAACTGAATAGCCTGGCTGCCGACATTGCCGAGGTTGAGAACGCGAAAGCTCGCGCCGACATAGCCGGCGAGCTGCTCTTCCCAGCGCCGCTGCACCTGCGGCTCGACCGCCATCACCTTCAGTGTTTCGATCCCGGCCACACTCTCGACCAGAAACGCCTGGTTCTCGGCGCCGCGCTTGAATTTTTCGTCGAGCCGCGCCCGGAACAACGGCGTCATGCCGGCGGAGACCGCGATATAGAAAGGCAGGCTCGCCATCACGACCCAGGTCAGAAACGGCGAATACAGGAACATCACCGCCAGGAACACGACGGTGAAGAGCGCGTCGATGACGAGCGTCAGCGCCGAGCCGGTCAGGAAGTTGCGGATATTCTCCAGTTCGCGAACCCGGGCGACGGAATCGCCGACCCGCCGGGCCTGGAAATAGGCCGTCGGCAGCGCCATCAGGTGCCGGAACAACCGCGCGCCCAATTCGACGTCGATGCGGTTGGTGGTGTGGGCGAACAGATAGGTTCGCAACATTCCCAGCAACGTCTCGAACACGGATATGGCGACGAGGCCGATGATCAGCACGTCGAGCGTGCTCTCGCTGTGATGCACCAGGGTCTTGTCGATCACGACCTGGAAGAACAGCGGCGAGATCAGCGCGAACAACTGCAGGAAAAACGAGAACAGGAAGACTTCGCCGATCAAGCTGCGGTATTTGTTGATCGCGGTCACGAACCATGAGATGCCAAAACGCTTCGTGAGATCGCTTAAATTCGCGCGCCGCGCCATGAAGAGGATGCGGCCGTCCCAGCGCTCTTCGAACGCCGCGCGGGTCAGCATTTCCGGCCGTCCGACTGAGGGGTCGGAAACCAGGACCTGATCGTCCGACGCCTTGCCGACGACGAGGAAGCCGCCATTGCCAAGGCAGGCAATCGCCGGCAGTGGACTAGACGTCAGCCGTGCCCATCGGGTCTTGACGACACGCGCCTTCAACCCGAAATCCTTCGCGCAGCGAAGCATTTCGGTCAGCCCGATCGCCGTACCGCCGAAGCGGTGAAGGATTTGGTCCGGCTCCGCCGCGACGCCCTGAAAGCGCATCAGCATCACCAGTGCCGCGAGGCCGGTATCAGCCGGCCTCGTCTTTAGGTCCTGCATTGGTTCCTCTTCCACGGACTATCCCCGGGGTACAGGATAGCCTGTTCCTAGGCTGGCCAATATGACAGGGGAAGAACCGTGCCGGCCCGCAGGCCGGCACGGTCCGATCGTGCGATCAGCTTTCGCCGCGAGGGACGGCCAGGTTCGGATGCTGGGTCTGAGCGTCGGCAATGACATTGCCGCCGATGTGGCCTGCTGGCGTCGCGAAGGATGAGGAGATGAGGTTGGCGAATGCCGACGTCTGGTTCGCCAAGGATGCCGTCGCTTGCGGCGGATCGGCCGTGAAGCTGACACCGTGCGGCGAAGAGAAGTTGAAGCCCGGCGCGTTGTCGGCCGACAACAGCGCCTTGAACGCACCGGTGGTCGGATCGACCTGGCCGAACGCCTTCAGGCTTCCGACCGAGGCATAGTAGTCGTTGGTATTAAGGCCCGTCGCGTGGAACGAATAGACCTTGTTGGTCGCGGTATCGGTCAGCGTGAACGTGCCCGATGAGGCGCCCGGCTTGATGACGTCGTCGAGACCGGCATGGCCGGCGGTGACACCCGCCACCGGCGTGAACGACACCGACTGTTGCGCGGTGCCGGCCTTGCTGATGTCGATGATCGCGCCATCGTCGCCGCTCGACAGAATCAGATCGCCGTTCGGTGCCATTTTCATGGAATCAGGATCGT
>DATBYN010000491.1:0-2857 GCA_036513695.1 Bradyrhizobium sp.
ATCATCGATCCCGCCGATGGCAGGCACCTTTTCACAGTCGAGCACGAGGTGCGCAGCGCCACCCATCCGATGTATTTGCGGCCGCTGGTCAACCGCGATCCGGCGCAGACCAACCGCACCTACGCGCAAGGCCACGACCAATGGGCCTGGGCGATGGAGCCGGATGAATACGACAGACGCTAGTCGCTTGCAGGCCTGATCGGGCGCGGGCTTGAGCAAGAAGGCGTGGTTTTCCGCATTGCCGGGGCTTAAGTACAGAAACGGCCCGCCATCATAGGGGGCGGTAACAAGCTCCAACCGCCGGGTGATCTTGACCATCAAGCCGTCGGATTGCGCGGTGACGCCGAACGCTCCATCGTTGGCGGCGCTGATGATCCGGCAATTGTTGCGGACCCCATCGCGGTCGGTTTTGCATTCATCGTCTTCGGCGGCCGAAACCGAACCTACGCAAGCGAGCCCGCCATTGGCCGTCTTGCACGTGCCATGAGAATCGAAACTCTGTTCTTGTCCCCTCACCCAAAATCGCAGAATGGCGTCAAGCTCGTAGGAGGGACCAAGCGCAGCCTTGGTGGCCGCATCGGCGGCCGGCTTGATGAGAACCGTCGACCGCGTCACCAGTTGCCCCGGATGCGCGGCGAGATGCGCGGTGTCATAGACGCGCTCATAACAGCCAGGCAGCGGCACGCCCGCCGAAGCGGCGTTGGGGCACACCAAGCACGCCGCTGCCGCCACCGCTGAGTGGGTTATCTTCCGAAGCAACTTCATCGTGGCCTGGTCTCCATTCGCCTGCGACCAGGTAGTCACGGAGACCGGCAATAAGGTTCGAAGCCAAAAGGCCGCTGAGTTGGCACCTGGACCCCAAGTCTGGACCCCAGGTCTGGACCCCAGGTCTGGACCTTAAGTAATGATATCCACGCTGGTGGCTTTGGCCTCTGCGGCCTCGAGCTCCTGAGCGACTTCGATACGGCTCTGATCGGACTTGATCGTTTCCGTATTGGCGTTCGACGTCTGGTCTGCCACCAGCCTGACTTCCGCCTGGCTGACGATGACATGGGCCGGGTATGTAGGACCTATGTTACTCATGCGACCTCCCTTCTGGAATTCCTTACATTTTGCAGGGATTCCTTCAGGGTTTCTTAAGAGGTTCGGTTAACGCCGCTCCGGCAGCGAATTTTCGCGAAGGCCGAAGGTCAATAGTTCTTGATCGGCGAGAAAAGGTAGGCAATGCGCCTTTGCCTATGCTCACAAAAACCGGTGCCATATGGCTAGCGCAGCCGAGACAGTGCTATCATCGGTACACCCCAACAAAGAGATAAAAATGCTTCCGTCGCAACGCGATCTGTTCGAGATGCCGCGCCACATCTGCTATTTGAATTCGGCCTCCTACAGCCCGTTGCCGCTCAAAACCCAGGAAGCGGGCCGCGCCGCGGTCGGGCGCAAAGGCACACCCTGGACACTGGACGCCGGCTTCGCCAACCGCCAGCATGAGCGGGCCCGCACGGCCGCGGCGCGCCTGATCAATGCCGGTCCCGCCGACGTCGCGCTGATCGCCTCGGTCGGTTACGGCGTCGCGACGGCGGCGAAGGTCGTGGCGATCCCGCGCGGCGCGCGAATCATCGTTCTGGAAAACGATCATTCCTCGCCGGTGCTCGAATGGCAGACGCGCGCCGAGGCGCAGGGTTTTGTCATTGAGACAGTGCGCCAGCCGGACGACGGCGACTGGACATCGGCGGTTCTCGCGACAATCGAACGATCGGGCGCGCCGCCGGTCGGCCTGGCATCGATCTCTTCGGTGCACTGGTCGGACGGCGGACTGATCGACGTTGAGGCGATCGCCGCTGCGCTGCGGCGCCAGGGCGCCATGTTCCTGATCGACGCGACGCAAAGCGCCGGTGTGCTGGCGATGGACGTTGCGCGCCTCGACCCGGATTTTGTAATCTTCCCGACCTACAAATGGTTGCTCGGGCCCTACGGCAGGGCTTTTGTCTATGTTGCCAAGCGCCATCAGGGCGGCATCCCGCTCGAGCAGACCTCGTTCGGCCGCCGCGACGTGCGGGCCGAGAACGAAGTCTATCTTGCAGATCTCCGCTACGTTCCCGATGCACGGCGCTTCGACATGGGGGAGCGCGACCATTTTATCTCGATGGAGATGGCCGCGATCGGGATGGAAATGGTGGCGGAATGGGGCACCGCGGCCGTTTCGCAGCGTCTTGCCACGCTAACGGAACGGATCGCCGAGGGCCTGCGCGGCATCGGCGTCAGCGTGCCGGAGCGTCGGGTGCGGGCACCGCATATTCTGAGCCTCAACTTCAAGGATGGAATGACAAAAGGGCTTGTCGAGGGACTTGCCGCTGACGGCATCTACGTCGCGCCGCGTCTCGGCCGCATGCGGATCTCACCCCATGTTTACAACGACGAGGCCGATTGCGATCGCTTCGTTGCAGCCTTGACCCGGCGGCTGCGGGTTAATTTACCTGAGCCCGCGCCCTGAAATTGCACGTGGCATGGTATAGTTCGCCAAGCTGCTCGGCGCCCTGCTAAACGAGACTCACAGGCAATGAGAGAGAAACGTGAAATCGTCGAAAACTGGCTGCCGCGTTACACCGGCACGCCGCTAGCCGAGTTCGGGGAATATGTCCTGCTGACCAATTTCGACAATTACGTCGAATGGTTCGCCACGCTGCACGGCGCTTCGGTCAAGGGCGCAGATCGGCCGATGCCGAACGTGACTGCCGATGGCATCACCCTGATCAACTTCGGCATGGGAAGCCCGAACGCCGCGACCGTGATGGACCTGTTGAGTGCCATTACGCCGAAAGCCGTGTTGTTTCTCGGCAAATGTGGCGGGTTGAAACGC
>DATBYN010000492.1:0-6863 GCA_036513695.1 Bradyrhizobium sp.
CCTACCGCAGCGCCGCGGTGCGCGTCACAAAGGACTGCGTGGCGAGCGTTGCGGTCGCCGAGCCCGCGAAGTGGTCGCAGGCCATTCCCAGCATCGGATCATCGGAGAAGCCCATCGCAATCGCCGCATCCGGCTTGACGAAATACGACCGCATCACCGTCATGTCGACATCGCCCAGCACGGTGGCATTCATCGACGTGCTGGCGCTCGGCGCCAGGATCATCATGCGCATCCAGGTATCGCTTGCTCCCGAGGCGGCAAGCCGGGTCGAGGTCGCGACCAAATTGCCTTGCAAGTTCCCTTGGCCCTGTGCGCCCTTGGCGACGACGAGGTCGATCTTGGTGGAGGCCATCGCATTGCGCAGCGCCGATGCAGGACGGATGCTGCGGGGGAGCGGCGCGCTGGCGGCGACAATATTGGCGCGGTCAACCGGTGAGTTGGCCGCCGGCGCGTAGGCCAGCGCCTGGAGCGGGCTGGAGACGCTTGCGGTCGGTTGCGGATCGGCGGAGGCGAGCGCCTGGCGGGCATTGAGAGCCGCGACCTGCGCGGGGGTTGCCTGTTTGGGCGTTGCGCCGGTGTCGCCCCAGAAACCGCGGGCATTGATGACGTCAGCCGGCGTATCCGCCTTCGCTTCGGCCTTGCCGGTCGATACGGCCTGCTTGTCGGTTGATGCTGCCTGTTTCGGTTTGGGAGGCTGGACGATCTGTACGTCGGCCGAGGCCAGCTGCAGGGTCGCGGCGGCGGGTTTTGCGCGCGGTACCGGCACGGGATCGGCGGATTTGGCGGGAGCCGCCGAGGCCATCACGCCGGCAGGCGCTGGCTTATCGCCGGCGACAGGTGCGCTTGCACCTTCATCCTCATCGTCGCTCGACTTGCTCTTGAACAACGCGGCGAACAGGTTCGGCATGCTCCTGGTCGAGGCGCCGTCGCCATCGCCGCGCTTTTCGATGTCGGCGCGGGCAAGCTCGTATCCCTTCAGCGGATTGCCGTCGGAGGGAACGTGCACGGTGCGTCCATCCGGGAAGACGCGTGCCAGCTGGTCGTGGGTCATGCGCGGCCAGTGGCGGATGCTGCCGGTATCGAGATGGACGAAAGGCGATCCCGAGGTCGGATAGAAGCCGACCCCGCCGCGCTGCAGGCGCAGGCCTGCGAAACGGATCTGCTCAAGCGGCACGTCCGGAATGAAGAAATCCATGGCGTGCCCGAGCATGTGCTGGCTGAAGCGGGCGACGCCGGAGGAACGGCGACGGAGCATGGCGTTGGTGGCGGGGGAGCGGTAGGCGGAGACGATCTGGATCGGCTTCTTGCCGTCGACGTCGCGGTATACTTCCCAGAGGATATCGAACAAATGACGATCCATCTCGGTCTGGTCCTGGCTGCGCCAGTCGCGGAGATAGTGATTGAGTTGCTTCAGCGCCTCTTCGTCATAGCGCCCGTCGCGCTTGAAGGTGACGGTCAAGTCTTCGTCGGAATGGGTGTGGTGGAAAGAGAGGGTGCGGGTTTCGTTGAGCGCGGTCGCATCGTGGACCGATCCGGCTCCCATCAGGAGCAACAAGGATGTCAGGCCGAGATGATACCCGGCCTTAGGCAACGACAGCGAACTGAATTGGCGTGCGAAACCAGTCAGCACAAATGAGCCCACCCTGACGACGACCAATCGATGACCTCTTCCACTACCCCGTGTGGCGAAAGAGGGTTAACGCAGTCTTAATTCGGGTGGGTTAGTTGGATTTTAATTCCCACCCCCCAAGTCGGCCTTAACCTAAACCGCCGAGTGTGGCGAAAAATAGCCCACTGGTTAAATCCAGGTGGAGAGTGGTTAATGCAGATGGCCTCGCCCGGAGGACGAGGCCATTGATTTAGTTAGAGAATCCAGAACAATCCGCTGCGCGAGGGTAAACGATCAGCGGGTATACAATCGCCGCTGTTGTTGCTGGCGGCGGCCCGGCACCGGGGCAGGGGGCGTTGGCGGCCCGAACAGCCGTTCAAAGAACGAGGGTCCTGAAGAGAAGCTGTTGTCGCTGGCAAAGCTCACACCCGCAGGCAGATTGCCGACCGGGTGGGAATAGCTCGGCTGCGAATGCGCCACCACGTTCTCCAGATCCTTGCCTCTGTTCTTGAGCAACGCCAGCATGGTGGCGTCGCGGCCATAGATGTCCTTGCGCAATTGCAGCTTGCCGGCATCGTCCACAAACGCCGTCTGGTAGGTGATGTTGACCGGGATCGGGGTCGGGAATTTGATGTCGATCTCGCTGTGGCCATACATGCCGTGGATTTTTTCAGGTGTGTAGTGCTCGTTCGGCGCCGTGATGTTGAGCAGCGTCGCGGCATAAATATCCGGGTTCTGCACCCGCATGCAGCCATGGCTGAACGCGCGCTCGTCCCTCGCGAACAGGTTCTTGTCCGGGGTGTCATGCTGATACACCAGGAACTTGTTCGGGAAATTGAAGCGGATGCGCCCGAGCGCGTTGGCTTCGCCCGGCGGCTGCGAAATGTGGATCGAGCCGTCGCTGCCGTGCTCGAGCCTTAAGCCCATCCGCTCCAGCACCGTCGGATCTTGCTGCAGCGCCGGCAGATATTCGTTGTAGATGATCGACGGCGGGACGTTCCAGGTCGGGTTGACCGTGATGAACTTCATGGTCTCCGTCAGAAGCGGCGTTGCGTGAACTCCCGGTTTTCCGGTCACCACCTTGGTGGTCCAGATCTGCGCGCCGTTCTGCATCACCTTGAGCGTATAGTCCGGGATGTTGAGGATGACATAGGCGTTGCCGATCGATGGCGCGCCGAGCTGGCGCGGCAGCCAGCGCCAACGCTCCATGTTGACGATCACAGTGTCGATCTGCTTGTCGCGCTTCGGGCTGTTGATGGCCTTGACGGTGCGGTCGTCGAGGATACCGGTTGGCTTGAGTTCGGCGCCTTCCTGGAATTTGCGCACGGCCTCGGCGAGTTTGGCATCGTAATGGGTATCGTCGGCGATCTCCGAGATGCCGAGCTTGGCGCGCAGCTGCGGCACCCGCGGATCTTCCATCGTCACCTCAGGCAGTTTCTTGCCGCGGGCCGGCGTGAACTTCAGCGCCGGTCCATCCGCGATCTGGATCACCGGCCCGTCGCCCTGGCCGCGCAACTCGGCGAGTTTTGCCTTCAGCTCCTTGTAGAGTTTCTGTGGCGGGTTGTAGCTGTCGAGCGCCACTGAGGCGTCTTTGGCGGTCGTGACATTGGCCAGCACTTCGTTGGGATCGGTCGGGTGCTCGGGATAGGAGATGTCCCCTGAGACCTGCGACCAGTGCATACGGCCGCTTTGCGCGTGGCGGGCGTAGTCCAGCATGCTCGCGGTCAGTTTCAGGTCAGCCTCGGCCAGCGCGTCGGGATTGGTCGCGCTGGCAAAATCCGGCACCGGGTAGTCGGCGGGATTGAGGCCATCGGAAGCGGCATCCTTGAGGCGGGCGATGACGCCCTTGCCGTTCGCGGCGACGGCGCCGCTTTGGGTCCAGAGCGGCGCAAAATCACGCGCAGTGTAAAACTTCTCGACCGCCGTGCGTTCGGCCTTGCGCTCGAAATAGCGCAGCGATTTTCCGCCGAGCATCTCGCGCAATTTGTCGGCGACCGGCTGATCCGCCGGCGGCACATTGCTCGCAGCCTTGGTCGGCTCCTTGGCGGGCTCGGCGGCAGGCGTTGCAGTGGCCGCAGCCGGCGGCGGCGCGGTCGTGGTGGTTGCGGTGTCGCTCTTGGGAGCGTCGGTCTTCGGGGTGTCGGCCTGTTTGGTCTCGGACTTGTTGGTGTCGGTGGCAGGAGCCGTGACGACATCGGATGGCTTGGTCGTCTCCGGGGCCTTCGGTGCGTCGGTCTTGGCTGCGTCGGTCTTGGCTGAGTCAGTTTTGGCTGCGTCGGTCTTGGACGCGTCAGTCTTGGACGCGTCGGGGACCGATGCCGTGGTGTCCATCTTGAAGTCGCTGGCGGTCGGAGGCGGGATGTTTGCCGGCTCGGGGCGCGGGATCGCCGCGTCGATGGCGAGCTCGGCTGGGCTGTTGCGGGCCGCATCGGCCTGAGCCAGCGCTGAGGTCGTAAGCGCCGAGGTCGCGGACACCGTGAGGAAGCTCGCCGCGACGGCCATCAGCACGCGGTCAAATCCAGCACGGTTCTTCAAACGGTCACGCATCGTCACACCCCCTTGGGCGAAGCCGTCGGCATGGAACAACTCCATGGAACAGCCCGTTGTATCGTCCGTACAGCTTTCGCTAAAGCGCCGGCCTGATCGATAAGCGCATTCAACGTCATTGGTTCACGTCGGGATGCGCTCCAAATCTTAAAGTTCCCACGCCTGCACGCACCGATTCATACGCAGACGATACACGCCCCCCACGCATGAAAGCCAGCATCACGCGGAGCAACTCACGACAAACTGACCTCAAAGTGCTCCCCTTTGCAACGGATTGTGCGGTTTTGCGACGCACTTTTCCTTTCGTCTGTCACCGTCGCGCAACGGTTCAAATGTTCCGGAAATGGCTAGCGTCTTCAGCCTCTTCGTTACCGAACTTCGAAGCGCAGAAATCGGGCATTCGCCTCAATTCGCATCGTCTGCGCCGCCGGTGACGGGATCGTTGGCGGCAGCCTCGTCGAGCTTGCGGTAAAGCGTCGAGCGGCCGATTTTCAGGCGCCGCGCGACCTCGGACATCTGTCCGCGATAATGCGAGATCGCGAAACGGATGATTTCGGTCTCCATTTCTTCCAGCGGCCGCATTTCGCCCGATCTTGTCAACATCGCCAGCATTCCGGCCGCCGGCAGCGGCGCAATAGGTATATCGTTACCTGAAACCATAGCAGGCGCGGTTGAATGAAAAGCAGGCGGAACGATTAGCGGCTCGCCGTGCTGGCTTTGGGACTCCGGGGCGGTCGCCGACTGGGCGGCGGCCAGCGGAAAATCGGCAAGGCCAAGCTGGTCGCCGTCGCTCATGACCACGGCGCGGTAGACCACGTTCTCGAGCTGGCGGATATTGCCGGGCCATTCGAGTTGCGCAAGTTGCGCCATTGCTTCGCCGTTGATGCCGGTAATGGGGCGATTTTCCTCGGCGCAAAATCTTGCCAGGAAGTGGCGCAGGAGATGCGGGATGTCCTCGCGGCGTGCCCGCAAGGGTGGGATCGTCAGCGGCAGGACGTGAAGGCGGTAGAACAAATCTTCCCGAAATTGTCCGCCTTTGACGCGGTCGAGCAGTTTGCGATTGGTCGCGGAAATGATGCGGACGTCGACTTTCACCGGCTGGCGCCCGCCGACCGCTTCGACCGCGCCCTCCTGCAGCGCGCGAAGCAGCTTAACCTGAGCTGCCAGCGGCAATTCGGAAACTTCGTCGAGAAACAGCGTGCCGCCGGAAGCTTCGACGAATTTGCCGGTGTGGCGTTCGGTGGCGCCGGTGAAGGCGCCCTTCTCATGACCGAACAGGATCGACTCCACGAGATTATCGGGGATGGCGCCGCAATTGACGGCGACGAACGGTTTTGCCTTGCGCTCGCTGCTGCCGTGGATGGCGCGGGCGAACAATTCCTTGCCGACGCCGGATTCGCCTTCGATCAGCACCGGAATGGTGGAGGAGGCCGCCTTTTGCGCGGTGCGCAGCACGCCGGCCATGGTTTCGCTGCGGGTGATGATGTCGGCAAAGGTCAATCGGCCTTCGCGGCTGTGGCGGATGCGCTGCAACTCGCCCTTTAGCGCAAAGGCATTGAGCGCGTTGCGCAGCGATACCTGCAACCGCTCGATGCCGACAGGTTTCACGACGAAATCCTGCGCGCCGGCGCGCATCGCCGAGACCACGTTGTCGATACCGCCATGGGCGGTCTGCACGATGACGGGGACGCTTAGGCTGGCATCGCGGATTTTAGCCAATACGCCCATGCCATCGAGGCCGGGCATCACCAGATCAAGCACCACTGCATCGATCGGCTGCGCGTCGGGGGCGGTCAGCGCGGCGATGGCGGCGTCGCCGGATTCGACGACGACCGTCTCATAGCCGCATTTCTGCACCATATTTTCCACCAGTCGGCGCGCCACCGCGTCGTCATCGACAATCAATATGCTGGCAGCCATGGCGTTCCCCACACGTTACGATTATCTGTCTCGAATCGGGGCACTCTCGCCGATGCCGATTAACGCCCGCTTAAACCTTGCGCTCCCGCTCTCGCTTCGCACCCGCAGTTGCTCTGATTGAACAGGTTTCGAACAAGATGACCCCGCGCTCTCCATCCGCTCTCCGCAAATCCGCAACCCACAAGCCGAACGGCAAGAAACATTTGGCCAAATCCGCTGCAAAATCCAAGACCGGCAAGTTGCCGGAATGGAATCTGGCCGATCTTTATTCCGGTATCGACGCGCCGGAAGTAAAGCGCGATCTCGACAAGATGGATTCCGAATGCGTCGCGTTTGAGACGGACTACAAGGGCAAGCTCGCCGAACACACCGCGCAGGGGGGTGGCGGCAAGTGGCTCGCCGAGGCGATCCGGCGCTACGAGGCGGTCGACGACCTCGCCGGCCGCCTCGGCTCCTATGCCGGCCTGGTCCATGCCGGCGACAGCGTCGATCCCGCGATCTCCAAATTCTACGGCGATGTTTCCGAGCGGCTGACCAATGCGTCGGTGCATCTGCTGTTTTTCGCGCTCGAACTCAACCGCATCGACGATGCCGTGATCGAGCGCGCGCTGGAGACGCCGGAACTCGCGCATTACCGCCCGTGGATCGAGGATCTGCGCAAGGAAAAGCCGTATCAGCTGGAAGATCGCGTCGAGCAATTGTTTCACGAGAAATCCCAGAGCGGCTACAGTGCCTGGAACCGGCTGTTCGATCAGACCATCTCCGCGCTGCGCTTCAAGGTTGGGGC
>DATBYN010000493.1:0-11119 GCA_036513695.1 Bradyrhizobium sp.
CCAGTATCTGCAGCCGACCCGGAAGCATCACGCCGTGATGCGCTATGTGCCGCCGGACGAATTCTCAGCCTACGAGAAGGTCGCCTACACCAAGGGCTTCTTGATGGTGTCGGCGAGCCCGCTGACGCGCTCGTCGCATCACGCCGGCGATGATTTCGCAAGGCTCAGGGCGGCGCGCGCTGCAAAATCTGGCTCTAGAGCGTAAACGCAAATGCCGCAGTTCTCCAGCAAGCGCCGGGTCAAGCACAGCGCATCAGAGATGTTCGACCTGGTGGCCGATGTCGAGCGCTATCCCGAATTCGTTCCATTATGCAAATCGCTGAAGATTCGCCAGCGCACGCCGAAGCCCGACGGTACCGAAATCGTGGTCTGCGACATGACAGTATCGTTCAAATTGATAAGGGAAGCCTTCACCAGCGAAGTGACACTTGACCGTCCCAACCTGAAAATCCTGGTCAAATATTTGCGGGGGCCGTTTTCCAATATGGAGAACCGCTGGACGTTCGAGCCGAAGTCCGACCATGCGTGCGACGTCGGATTTTACATTTCGTACGAATTTCGCAGCCGCATGTTGGCGATCCTGATGGGAACGATGTTCGAGACCGCGTTTCAACGGTTTGCGGCGGCATTCGAAAAGCGCGCGGATGTGGTTTATGGCAAGGCGGCCTAGAGGTTCGCGTTTCGTACGTTACGCCCGCGACGGCCGCCGCCGTTTGACGCCGTTGCGCCGCGGCGAGCGCGCGACGCGGGGACGGAGCCGGGCGGCGGCCTCAAGGCGCGGTTTTGCCAGCGCCTGCGGTCCGCGTGCCAATTCCATCAGCATCCTGAGCGCCTCGACCACCGAGCGCAGCCGCACCGCGCTGCGGCCGATCGCGCCAAAACGGCATTCGCGGTGCACGATCCTGCCGTCGCGGGCGGCCACGGCAAAATGCACGAGGCCGACCGGCTTGCCCGGCGTCGCGCCGCCCGGGCCTGCGATGCCGGTAATGGCGACGGCGAGATCGACGTCAGCGCGTTCCAGCGCTCCGATCGCCATCGCGGTCGCGGTCTCCTTGCTGACCGCACCGAAGGTCGCAAGCGTCGTTGTCTTGACGCCGAGCATCGCGCGCTTGGCCTCGTTGGAATAAGTGACAAAGCCGCGGTCGATGACGTCGGAGGAACCAGGAATATCCGTGAGCGCGCCGGCGACCAGGCCGCCGGTGCAGGATTCCGCGGTCGCGATGGTCAATTTGCGCATCCGGCACAGATCGAGCAGCGAGCGGGAGAGGGCGCGGGCGTCGCTGCCGCTCATTTCAGTCGCTCCACCCTTTATCACCAAATGGGAGACGGACAGTTACGCACGCCGTCGCTGCGATGCCTTCCTCGCGGCCGGTAAAACCGAGCCGTTCGCTGGTGGTCGCTTTCACCGCGACCCGCGAGATATTCAGCCCCGTGATCTCGGCAATGCGTGCACGCATAATGTCGCGCAATGGTCCGATTTTCGGGCGCTCGCAAATCAGCGTCACTTCGAGATTGGCGATGCGGCCGTCGCGCGCGGTGACGCGGTCGACGGCGTATTTCAGGAAGCGGTCGGAGGCGGCCCCCTTCCATTGCGGGTCGCTCGGCGGAAAGTGCGAGCCGATATCGCCGTCGGCCAGCGCGCCGAGGATGGCGTCGACCAGCGCATGCAGGCCGACATCGCCGTCGGAATGGGCGAGAAAGCCGCGTGTGTGCGGCACGCGAACGCCGCAGATCATCAGATGATCGCCGTCGCCGAAGGCGTGCACGTCGTAACCGGTCCCGGTCCTGATATCGCCGAGCAAGCTTGCGAGGCGGGCTTCCTCGCGGACAAAATCTTCCGAGGTCGTGAGTTTCATGTTCGCAGCATCGCCTTCGAACGTCGCTACCGTCAATCCCGCCCATTCGGCGATCGCCGCGTCGTCGGTGAAATCGCTGCGGCCCTCGCGCGCGGCGCGGCGATGGGCGTCGAGGATCACATCATACCGGAACGCCTGCGGCGTTTGCGCGATTCTCAAACGCGCGCGCTCCGGCGTCGCCTCGACGTCGCCGCTTTCGCTGACCTGTTTGACGGTATCGGCGATCGGCATCGCGGGAATGGCAGCTCCCGTGCGCAACGCAGCTTCGATCGCGCGCGAGATCAGCGCTGCCGAGACGAACGGCCGCGCCGCATCGTGGATCAGAACCACATCCGGCTTCACGCTCGCAAGCGCCTCGAGTCCGGCATGCACCGAGGCCTGGCGGGTGGCTCCGCCATGGGCCGGCGGCTGGTAGCGCAACGCGCTGACGGCCTCATTGAAGACCGCGGTGTCGTCCGGATTCAAAACCGGCTGCACCGCAAAAACCTGTGGATGACAGCAGAACGGTTCCATCGCCCGGAAAATGACGGTCTGGCCCCCGATGACGCGATATTGTTTCGGTCCGCCCGAGCCCGCGCGCAGTCCGCGTCCGGCCGCGACAAGGATGGCTGCAGTCCGTGGTGATGTCGGCATTTGACGCAATTACGGGCGAATCGGGGTTGATAGGGGCAGCAGTGGTCCGCTGGCGCACAGCCCTTACCATGCTGTGGCCGCAAAACGGAATGATTCCCAATTGCTTTGGGAATGGCATATTTTGCTGCAGTGCACTTGCAGAATTGTCAGACTTGTCTAAAGTGTAGGCATGAAGCTTGACTGCACAAGATTTGTGCTCAAAATGGGTACCGGCAGCCGCGATGAGGCGCCTGCCAGAAACATGAGAATCCCGTGACCGGCTCGGCAATATCACGGTCTAAGCCGTTGAAAATAGGCAATATTACGCTCGCCAACCGGGTTCTTCTGGCGCCCATGTCGGGCGTCACCGATGCACCCTTTCGACGGCTGGCGGCCGGACTCGGAGTCGGCCTTGTGGTCTCCGAGATGACCGCGAGCGACGATCTTGTCCATGGCCGCGCCATGTCGCAATTGCGCTGCGAGGCAACCGGCATCGGTCCGCATGTCGTTCAACTGGCCGGCTGCGAGGCCCGCTGGATGGCGGAGGGCGCGCGGGTCGCCGAAGCCGCCGGTGCCGATATCATCGATATCAATATGGGTTGTCCAGCACGGCATGTGACCGGCGGGCAGTCCGGCTCGGCCTTGATGCGCGATGTCGATCATGCCGAGAAATTGATCGACGCGACGATATCGGCCGTGACGGTACCGGTGACGCTGAAGATGCGGCTCGGCTGGGACGATCGCTCGCGGAACGCGCCAGAATTGGCACGCCGCGCCGAGCAGGCCGGCGTGCAGATGATTTCCGTGCACGGCCGCACCCGCTGCCAGTTCTACAAGGGCGAGGCCGATTGGGGCGCGGTGCGCGCGGTCAGGGATGCGATCGCTATTCCGCTGGTCGTCAACGGCGATATCACCTCGTTCGAGAAGGCAGTGTCCGCGCTTGCAATGTCCGGAGCCGACGCGGTCATGATCGGCCGTGGCGCGCAGGGTCAGCCATGGCTGCCCGGTCAGATCGGACGCCGCCTGGAGACCGGTATCGCCGAGGCCCCGCCATCGCTGGCGCAGCAGCTCAGCCACGTCCGTGCGCTCTATGACGACGTTTGCACGCTGTATGGACTGCGCATCGGCCTTCGCCATGCACGCAAGCATCTCGGCTGGGCGCTGGAAATCGCGGCGCGATATAGCCGCACGCCGGCACACACGCTCAAGACCTGGCGCGAGCGGATCCTGACATCGGAGGATCCGCATAAAGTTCACCAATTTCTTCAGGATGCATTCGACGATTTTGCATGGAGCGCCGCCGCATGAACTCGGCCGCAGAAAATCGCCGACCGGTGCCGTCAGACGGTGACGCCATCCTCAACGCGCTGCCGAACCCGGTGCTCCTGGTAGCGCCCGACGGCAGGATCGTCGATGCCAACATGGCTGCGGAATCCTTCTTCGAGATTTCCACGCAATTTCTGCAACGGCAGTCGCTCAAAGAGCTGGTGCCGTTCGGCAGTCCCTTGCTGGCGCTGATCGATCAGGTGCGCAGTAGCGGCTCGCCGGTCAACGAATACAAGGTTGATCTCGGCACGCCGCGGATCGGCGGCGATCGCCAGGTCGATCTGCATGTGGCCCCGCTCACCGAACGGCCCGGTCATATCGTGGTGATGCTGCAGGAGCGCACCATCGCCGACAAGATGGACCGGCAACTGACCCATCGCAGTGCCGCGCGCTCGGTGATCGCGCTGGCCGCGATGCTGGCGCATGAAATCAAGAACCCGCTGTCCGGCATCCGCGGCGCGGCGCAGCTTCTGGAGCAGGCGGCTTCCTCGGAAGACCGCATGCTGACGCGACTGATCTGCGACGAAGCCGACCGCATCGTCACGCTGGTCGACCGCATGGAAGTGTTCGGCGACGACCGGCCGGTGGCGCGCGGCCCGGTCAACATTCATTCGGTGCTCGATCACGTCAAGCGATTGGCGCAGTCGGGCTTCGCCCGCAATATCCGCTTTGTCGAGGAATATGATCCGTCGCTGCCGCCGGTGCTCGCCAATCAGGACCAGTTGATTCAGGTGTTTCTGAACCTGGTGAAGAATGCTGCCGAGGCCGTGGTCGATCTCGGCAGCGACGCGGAGATCCAGCTCACCACCGCGTTCCGTCCCGGCGTCCGTCTCTCGGTGCCGGGCAAGAAATCGCGGGTGTCGCTGCCGCTCGAATTCTGCGTCAAGGACAACGGCCCCGGGGTGCCCGAGGATCTGTTGCCCAATCTGTTCGATCCCTTTGTCACCACGAAACCTACGGGAAGCGGTTTGGGTCTGGCGCTGGTGGCGAAGATCGTCGGCGATCACGGCGGCATCATCGAATGCGAATCCCAGCCCCGGAAGACCATTTTCCGCGTGCTGCTGCCGATGTTCAACACCGCCAAACAACTAGATCAAAGCCATCGCGATGACGTTTCGGGGACGCCGTTGCATGCCTCACAGAACACAAGATGAGGAATCATGACGATGCCCGCAGGTAGCATACTCGTCGCTGACGACGACACGGCGATCCGCACGGTTTTGAACCAGGCTCTCTCGCGCGCCGGATATGAGGTGCGACTGACGGGGAACGCGGCGACGTTGTGGCGCTGGGTGAGCCAGGGCGAGGGCGATCTCGTTATCACCGACGTCGTGATGCCGGACGAGAACGCATTCGACCTGTTGCCGCGGATCAAGAAGATGCGGCCCAATCTCCCGGTTATCGTGATGAGTGCGCAGAACACCTTCATGACCGCGATCCGCGCGTCCGAACGCGGCGCCTATGAATATCTGCCAAAGCCGTTCGACCTGAAGGAGCTGATCGCGATCGTCGGCCGGGCGCTGGCGGAGCCGAAGGAGCGGGTGGCGAACCAGGTCGACGAGTCCGAGTTCGACTCGATCCCGCTGGTCGGCCGGTCGCCGGCGATGCAGGAGATCTACCGGGTGTTGGCGCGGCTGATGCAGACCGACCTCACCGTGATGATCTCGGGCGAATCCGGCACCGGCAAGGAATTGGTGGCGCGCGCGCTGCACGATTATGGCAAGCGCCGCAACGGCCCGTTTGTTGCCGTTAACATGGCGGCAATCCCGCGCGATCTCATCGAATCCGAATTGTTCGGCCATGAACGCGGCGCCTTCACCGGCGCCAACACCCGCGCCTCCGGCCGGTTCGAGCAGGCCGAGGGCGGCACGCTGTTTCTCGACGAAATCGGCGACATGCCGATGGAGGCGCAGACTCGTCTGTTGCGGGTGCTGCAGCAGGGCGAATACACCACCGTCGGCGGCCGCACCCCGATCAAGACCGACGTGCGCATCGTTGCCGCCAGCAACAAGGATCTGCGCATTCTGATTCAGCAGGGCCTGTTCCGCGAGGACCTGTTCTTCCGCCTCAACGTCGTGCCGCTGCGGCTTCCTCCGTTGCGCGAACGGATCGAGGATCTGCCCGACCTGATCCGGCATTTCTTCGCGCTCGCGGAGAAGGACGGGCTGCCGCCGAAGAAGCTCGATGCGCTGGCGCTGGAGCGCCTGAAGCAGCATCGCTGGCCGGGCAATGTCCGCGAACTTGAAAACCTCGCGCGCCGGCTCGCGGCTCTGTATCCGCAGGACGTGATCACGGCCTCGGTGATCGACGGCGAATTGGCGCCGCCCGCTGTGACGTCAGGCGGCAATGCGCACCACGGCGTCGACAATCTCGCCGGCGCGGTCGAAGCCTATTTGTCGTCGCACTTTTCGGGTTTCCCCAACGGCGTGCCGCCGCCCGGGCTCTATCACCGGATCCTCAAGGAAATCGAGGTGCCGCTGCTCACGGCAGCCCTGGCGGCGACGAGAGGCAATCAAATCCGCGCGGCCGACCTGCTCGGGCTCAACCGCAACACATTGCGCAAGAAGATTCGGGACCTGGACATCCAGGTCTACCGGAGCGGCAATTAGCGGCGTTCGGAACCGGAACACGACGCGCACCCCGGCAGGCAGTAAGCCGCTGTGGAACGAAAATTTTGATGGCAAGCCACGCCGCGGATTTGTCGCAATTTGGCAACAATGTGATATGAATGCATCAGTCCGTCGCCGGCATTGATCCGGCGGGCGGAAGGCCATCATCTCACCCCTTGCCGGAATGACCAGCGCAGAGACCACGGCCGCATCGTTTGATCCGTCCTTTGCTGAATCCAAGGGCTCGTCCCTGTGGAGGTGGCTGGCGCCGTTTGCGGTCGGCCTGGCGCTGCTCTCGACGTTCCTGACCTTCGTGGTGCTGACAGGCCTGACCCCGATCG
This sequence comes from Bradyrhizobium sp., assembly GCA_036513695.1. Classification (GTDB taxonomy): domain Bacteria; phylum Pseudomonadota; class Alphaproteobacteria; order Rhizobiales; family Xanthobacteraceae; genus Bradyrhizobium. Next base: position 6,745 of record DATBYN010000493.1, read on the forward strand.
AACCGACCAGGGCCGTCGTCCTTTCCTTCCTGATGATCAATGGCGCCACCATTCTGGTGCTGATCGCCATCATCGTCCGCGAAGTCTGGCAGGTGATGCTGGCACGGCGCCGGGGCCGGGCGGCGGCGCGGTTGCACATCCAGATCGTCAGCCTGTTTTCCGTGATCGCGGTGTTGCCGGCCGTGCTGGTGGCGATCATCGCCAATGTCACCATCGATCGCGGCCTCGATCGGCTGTTCTCGGGTCCGACCCGCGAGGTGATCCAGAATTCACTGATTATTGCCCACGCCTATTTGCAGGAACACGCCCAGCTCATTCGCGGCGACATTCTGGAAATGGCCAACGATATCTCCCATGCCCGGCCGCTGTTCGACCAGGACCGCGGCACGTTCCGTGACCTGCTGACGGCGAGCGCCACCTCGCGCAACCTGCCGGGCGCGATGCTGATCGACAAGGACCGCAATATTCTGGAGACCGCGCAAACCGGGATTCAACTGGCGTTCACGGCGCCGGATCCGGACTTCCTGAAGAACGTCGAGGAGAACGAACCGCAGATCGCGGTGCTTCCCGAAACCAACTACGTCGCGGCCGTGATCCGGCTGCGGGCGTTCAACGACACCTTTCTCTACGTGGTGCGTCTGCTCGATCCCCGCGTGGTCGCGCAGGTCAACGAAACCCAGGCCTCGGTGGCCGAATATGCGGAGATCGAATCGCGCCGACTCGGCATCCAGGTCAATTTTGCGCTGATGTTTGCGGTGATTGCGCTGACGATCCTGATGGCGTCCGTGCTGATCGGGCTGAACTTCGCCAATTGGCTGGTCGCTCCGATAAGGCGGCTGATGAGCGCCGCCAGTATCGTTTCGACCGGCGATCTGCATGTGCAGGTGCCGGTGCACGGCTCGAAGGGCGATCTCGCCCAGCTCGGCGAGACCTTCAACAAGATGACGCAGGAGTTACGCACCCAGCGCGACGAGCTCGTCAGCGCCAGCGACCTCATCGACAGCCGTCGCCGGTTCATCGAGGCAGTATTGTCCTCGGCGAGCGCCGGCATTATCGGCGTCGATGCCTCGGGGAGCGTCGGCATCCTCAATCGCTCGGCCGAAAAGCTGATCGGGCACGCGGAATCGGAGACCCTGGGTCACCCGCTGTCGGACGTGCTGCCCGAGCTCGACGACATGATGAAAACGGCGCGGGAAGGCACACAACGGCTGGTGCAGGGCCAGATCACGATTACCCGCGACGGCCGCGAGCGCAACCTTTCGGTTCGCGTCAGTGCCGAACAGACCAGCCAGTCTCGCGACAGCTACATCATCACGCTTGACGATATCACCGAGCTCGTTTCGGCCCAGCGCACCTCGGCATGGGCCGACGTCGCCCGCCGCATTGCCCATGAAATCAAAAATCCGCTGACGCCGATCCAGCTTTCGGCCGAGCGCATCCGCCGCAAGTTCGGCAAGGTGATCACCGAGGACAAGGCGGTGTTCGAGCAGTGCACTGATACCATCGTGCGGCAGGTCGACGACATCAGGCGGATGGTCGATGAATTCTCCCGCTTCGCGCGGATGCCCAAGCCCGTGATCGAGGGCGAGGACGTCGCCGACACCGTGCGCCAGGCGGTATTCCTGATGCGAGTCGGCCACCCCGACATCGATATCGACGTCGATATCAAGGAAGAGCCGATGCGGGCCCATTTCGACCGCCGGCTGATTTCGCAGGCGCTGACCAACATCATCAAGAACGCGACCGAAGCCATCGAAGCCGTTCCGCCGGGCAAATTGGGCAAGGGTCGCATAGATGTCATCGCCGCGCGCGAGAACGATGACATTGTGATTGACGTCATCGATAACGGTATCGGCCTGCCGAAGGTTGCGCGGGCGCGTCTGCTCGAACCCTATGTCACGACGCGTGAAAAGGGCACCGGCCTCGGGCTCGCCATTGTCGGCCGCGTTCTCGAGGACCATGGCGGCCGGATCGAACTTAACGATGCCGCGGACATCCGTCCCGGCGCGCGGGGGGCCTGGATGCGATTGCGCTTCGCCATATCGGGCCATGCCCCGAAGCCCGAAGTGAAGGAGCCAGCCCCCGAAACAAAACCGCCGGCATCCGAAACCGCCGAGCCGGCTGATGTGACCAACAATGAAACAAAAATCAAAGCCGCAACAGGCAGCTGACAAGACAGGCGCGACCCATGGCTAATGACATTCTCATTGTCGATGACGAAGCAGATATTCGTGATCTGGTTGCCGGCATTCTTGACGACGAGGGTTTTACGACCCGGACTGCGCGCGACAGCGATTCGGCGCTGGCGGAAATTTCCAACCGCCGCCCGCATTTGGTGTTTCTTGACATCTGGCTGCAGGGCTCCAAGCTCGACGGTCTGCAATTGCTGGAGCAGGTCAAGCGCGACCATGCCGATCTGCCGGTCGTGATGATCTCCGGACACGGCAATATCGAAACCGCGGTCGCCGCCATCAAGCGTGGCGCTTACGATTTCATCGAAAAGCCCTTCAAGTCCGACCGGCTGATCCTGGTGGCGACGCGGGCGCTGGAGACCTCACGGCTGAAGCGCGAAGTCAAGGAACTCAAGCAGCTTGCGCCGGCCGCCAGCATCCTGACCGGGCGTTCCGCCTGCATGAATCAGCTGCGCCAGACCATCGACCGGGCCGCCAAGGCCAACAGCCGTATCCTGATCGTCGGGCCGTCCGGTTCGGGTAAGGAACTTGCGGCGCGCACGCTGCATAACGCCTCGAGCCGCGCCGAAGGACCGTTCGTCGTCATCAACGCCGCGGCGATCACGCCAGAGCGCATGGAAATCGAGCTGTTCGGCGTCGAGCAGTCCAATGGCGAGCATCAACGCAAGCCGGGTGCGCTGGAAGAGGCCCATAGCGGCACGCTCTTTATCGACGAAGTCGGCGACATGCCGCGTGAAACCCAGAACAAGATCCTGCGCGTGCTGGTCGATCAGACGTTCCAGCGATCCGGCGGCACCAATAAGGTCAATGTCGACGTCCGCATCGTCTCCTCGACCGCGCGCAATCTGGAGGAGGAGATCGCGGAAGGGCGGTTCCGCGAGGATCTCTACCATCGGCTGTCGGTGGTTCCGATCCGCGTACCGCCGCTATCGGAGCGCCGCGAGGACATTCCGGAATTGATCGACTATTTCATGGACCAGATCTCGGCTGCGACCGGCTTGCCGAAGCGCCAGATCGGCCAGGATGCGATGGCGGTCTTGCAGTCGCATGTCTGGCCCGGAAACGTCCGCCAGCTTCGCAACAATGTCGAGCGCGTCATGATTCTGGCGAGCGGCGGCCCGGAGGTCATCATAACAGCCGATATGCTGCCGCAGGACGTAGGCTCGATGGTACCGGCGATGCCGACCAGCAATAATGGCGAGCACATCATGGGCTTGCCGCTTCGCGAGGCGCGGGAGGTGTTCGAGCGCGACTACCTGATTGCGCAGATCAGCCGCTTTTCCGGAAATATCTCGCGCACGGCGGAATTCGTCGGTATGGAGCGCTCGGCGCTGCATCGGAAGCTCAAGGCGCTCGGCGTTGGCTAAGTGTCGCACCCCAGGGTTTCATTTCATGGGTTCGGTTTCATGCAATTGCTTGAGAAATTTCATCTCTTTCCGGGCTTTTACGGGGAATTGCGCTGTCGTTTGATGCAGGTGCCGTGCGAACTGGCTTGCCTAAAAACCGCGCCTGCCCTCTAATCGTGCTGCCGCACCGCCCAGAGGGGGATCTCAGGGGATGCGCGGCAACCGGGTGACGCTCCGCAAGAGAGCTGCAATCGGTTCAATAAAAAGAAACAAAAGCGGGACAAAAACAATGGCGGCAGACCGCGCACAGAATCTACAGGACACCTTCCTTAATCACGTTCGCAAAACCAAAACGCCACTGACGATCTTTCTGGTCAATGGGGTGAAGCTGCAGGGCATTGTCACCTGGTTCGACAATTTCTGCCTGCTGCTCCGGCGCGACGGTCATTCGCAGCTTGTCTACAAGCATGCGATCTCGACCATCATGCCGGGCGCTCCGATCCAGCTGTTCGAAGGCGGCGAGGATGCTCCGGCTTGAGAGTGATCTGATTGGAACCCCGACATCTGGAAGGGGGTGCTGACCGTCCGCGGTCGGCAGGGAGTAGAGAGACCGGGCGGGTGATCGTCATCGGCCCCTATCTGCGAATGCGCCGCGGTGACCCCGAGGCGCAAACGGATCGTCGTGCCATCCGCAATAATGCTATCCGCGATACCGATGCGCGGCTCGAGGAAGCCGTGGGCCTGGCCGGGGCCATCGACCTGACCGTCGCGGACGCGCTGATCGCTCCGGTCAGCCAGATCCGGCCGGCGACCTATCTCGGCAAGGGCAAGGTCGAG
>DATBYN010000494.1:0-4693 GCA_036513695.1 Bradyrhizobium sp.
AATGGGGATAACGCTCATCGATTGAGACGCGTAGCCAGCACGTGGCCGACCCAAGCTGCCATCAGCGAAAGCACGACGACGAGCACGAGATAGAGCCCCGCAAGCGGGATATCGCCTTGCAGCAACAATGTGAACGTGTCGAGGCTCATCGCCGAGAACGTGGTAAGACCTCCGCAGATGCCGCCCATGACGAATTGCCGGCCCGCCGCACCGACCAGCAACCGGCCGTCGGGGGCCGTAAGCGCGGCGAACAGCCCGATGATGAACGAGCCCACGACGTTGACAAAACCCGTCGCCCACAAGCCGCTCAGCCCCATCACCGATACGATCAAGACGCCTGACAGAAACCGCAACAGCGATCCGATCGCCGCTCCCACCCCGACTGCCAGATAAACTCTCAACACCGCCCTCTCTTCGTCGCGTGTGGCGCCTTCATGCCAAAACCCTGATAGCGGCCCAGAACCCGATCCCAACCGCCGCGGTGCAAAGACCGGCCGACAGGATGACGTACATCGTGGCGGGAACGCCCTGGCCGTCGAGTGCGAGGTTGAGGGTCTGCAGACTGAACGAGGAGACCGTCGTATAGCCGCCGACAAAGCCGACGAACGCGAGGTCGCGAAACAACTCTCCCGCAAAGATCCCGCCCCGCGAACGAGCGAGCCCGGCGAGCGCGCCAATCACCAGGGCACCCGAGATGTTCACCACCAGCGTTCCCCACGGAAAGGTCTCGCCGATCCGGCGCCCCACAAAGCCGGAGACGAAAAAGCGCAAAATGCCGCCGAAAAAACCTCCGAGCAACACCAGGGCGCAGCCTTCGAGTATCATGACAATAGGGTTTCCGTTGGGGTTGAGGCTATCGAACGGATGTTTCAGGTGCTGGCATGCTCGGGAGCAAGGCCCGATTCGTCCTCGCCGTAGCGAATGACGGTTACCTTTTCCAAGGTGATCCGGCAGCTTTTGGTAAGCTGGTTCAGGACCGGAAGGAAGCCGTTGATCTTCTCCTCGGTATCGACGATCTCGACGATCACCGGCAGGTCCTGCGACAGCCGCAACACCTTGGCGGTGTGCAGCACGCTGGAGCGGCCAAACCCAAGCGGCCCGCGCAGCACGGTCGCGCCCGCGAGATGAACCTCGCGCGCCCTGAGCACGATCGCCTCGTAGAGCGGCCTGCCATCGGCCTTGTCGTCCTCGCCAATGAAAATTCGGAGCAAGGAGGCTTTCTCAGGAATTTGCATGTTCGATCTCCCTCTCGTTCGCAGACCGACCGCGCGATCGATCCTCGACGACGCGATCCCGCCCCAGCGCTCGCTTCCGAGACGGCTGGTCGCTGCCGTCACCGCGTCGCCCCCGATACTCGTTTCAGGACAACAAAAAGCCCGCCAATGGCGGGTTACGGACAGGCTCCCGCCGCGACGAGGCTAACCTTGCCCCACCCAGCAGGAGTCATCAGCCCACATCGGGCGGGTATCGGGGGACCCCATCCCCATCTGTGCCGCAAACTTATCTGCAGAGGACGAGAAGGGTCAATCGCTATAGTCCACCATTGCTGCGGGCGCTCGCGTCGTCATGCTCGCCCCGCCGCTTGCCGACCAGGTTACAGGATCTTCCCGGTGACCGGGTCGATGTGAATCTGTTGGGGCTTGGTTGCGTCTTGAACGAGAATTTCCCATACCGCGCGACCGCGTACCTGCTCCAGCCCGGCGTTGAGCGCGCGACCTCCACCCGCTTTCTCGGCTGACGCAACAGCCTCGCGCAGCGTGATCTTGGCGCTTTTCAATGCGGTCACCTCGGCCTTGTCCTCGGCGTCGAGCGCCGACTCGTCCATCACGGTGCCATGGTCCATGGCGGTGCCGCTCAAAGCGTCGAGCAGACCGTCCCAGACCTTTCCGTTCGCATAGGTCCTCACCGCGTAGGCTGGTTTGCCCTCTTTGGGCTCGAAGCTTACGTCGAGCACGCTTGCGCCGGCCTGCAGTTTCTCAGCCGCGGCAATGATGTCGTTCACCGAAAGCCTGGCGGATTCGACGGCCGCGGTTTCTCCAGTCGTGACCGTTGCGCTTTGGTTGGATCGATCAAAGCTGGTGAGCAAGTTCTGTAACGCGTCTTTTGCGGCCGACGCTTGCGGCTTGTCGGCACGCAGTTGCACCAGCGCCGCGTCGATCGCCCTGTCGATGCTGAGCCACCGTTCGGGATCGCGTGGCCGAAGCTTGGCTTCGGCCCGATCCCATTTGGTTTCGAGATCCTTGATCCGCGTCTTGGCACGGGCGAGCTTCCCGGTATTGACGATCGCGAGCGTGTCGGCGGCGATGATGCGGAAGGACGACAGGTCGCCGATCGGCTGGCTTTGGTTTGCCGCATCCTGCGCCAAGGCTAGGCCGTTCAGGTCAAGCGCGAGCAGAAGGCAAGCTGCGCCAAGGGCCCGCCCGGGGGAAAATATCCGCATGACTCATCCTTCTCGAAGCGCCGGCGTTCGATGGCCCGTGCCTAGGGTGCGATACTTAGGATGGAATGAGGGAACGGCAGGCTACGAACGCCGGGCCGTTGCCGGTGTTCCGTTACTCCAGGCCCGCCGAACGCGCGTGGGGCATTCTTGCGGCAGTCATTGGATTGTTAAGAGAACGCAATAAAATCGGCCGAACCGCGCTCGGGGTGGATGGTCTCATGGACTTCGATGGGGCTTAACGTGAAACGCAAAATTGCCGTTCTGCTTTCGGTTTGCGCGCTGGTGGGCATCGCCTATTTCAGCGCCAGCAAGTGGGCGATCTATCACAAAACTTTGACCTTTTATGATCCGCTACGCTCCGATCGCCCTATCGCCGTCGACATCGCGGTCCGGCGCGACCGGGAATTCGAGGCAATGGCCGACATGATCGAGCTGCCGGTCGCCATCCTCAGCCATGGCAACACCGTCAAGCATACCGAATACTCGTTTCTCGCCAATGTTTTCGCCGCCCGCGGTTACCTGGTCGTCTCGATCCAGCACGATCTCGAAACCGACGATCCCATGGTGACGAAGGTCGGCGAGGAATATGTCGGCCGCCGTTCGCAATACAACCGCGGTATTTTCAACATCATGTGGGCCATCGACGAACTGAAAAAGGCGCAGCCGCATGCGGATTATCACCATCTGACCCTGGTCGGACATTCCAATGGCGGCGACATCTCGATGTACTTCGCCAAGCGGCATCCCGATCTCGTGAAGAAAGTTATTACGCTGGACAATCTACGGGTGCCGTTTGTCACCGACGGCACCATCAAGATCCTCTCGTTCCGCTCGAAAGATCCGGTGTTCAAGGCTGATGCCGGCGTCGTTCCGGATGACGAGGTGTGCGCCAAAGCCGGCATTAAAGTCGTCAGGACCGAATTTCAGCACAATGAGCTGAGCGATCGCGGTTCCGACCGCGTCAAGACCTCCATTCAAGAGATAGTCCATCAATTCCTTGATGACGCCGATAGCGCCCCCGATGCGCTTCAGACCAACAAACCAGCCGCTGCCGAGCCCGAAGAGGTCTCGGTTTCCGCCTGGGTCAAGAACTGACGACCGGCATCGCAGCGCTTCGATCTGCGTGAAAAAAGCCGGCGGTCCTATGACGCGCCGGCTTTTTCGTCGACAATATCAGTCGCTCACACCTTGACCAGCGGACCTCGTGAGGCCGGGCCCTTTGAGCCGCCGCCGCTGGGACCACTGGGACCGCCCGGTCTCGGCTTGCGCGGCATGGTTCGCTTGCGCGCGCCGGGCAATTTCTCCGGCTTCGGCGTCACCGGTCCCTCGACATATTCGAAGCCGATCTTCTCCTTGTCGGCTTCAGTCGCCGCCTCGTCCTTTACCAGCACGACGCGAACATGGCCGCCGCCCTTCAGCTTCCCGAACAAGACCTCGTCGGCCAGCGGCTTCTTGATGTGCTCCTGGATCACGCGAGCCATCGGCCGCGCGCCCATCTGCTCGTCATAGCCATGCTGGATCAGCCAAGCCTTGGCCGGTTCCGACAATTCGATGGTCACGTCGCGGTCGGCAAGCTGCGCCTCGAGCTGCAGCACGAATTTTTCCACCACCATGCCGATCACGTCGGCGTTGAGATGTGCGAACGAGACGATGGCATCCAACCGGTTGCGGAATTCGGGCGCGAACTGGCGGTTGATCGCTTCGTGATCGTCACCTTCCCGCTTGTTGCGCGTAAAGCCGAACGCCTGGCGCGCCAGATCGGCCGCGCCGGCATTGGTGGTCATGATCAGGATGACGTTGCGGAAATTGACCTGCTTGCCGTTGTGGTCGGTCAGCCTGCCGTGATCCATGATCTGCAGCAGCACATTGTAGAGATCCGGATGCGCCTTCTCGATTTCGTCGAGCAAGACCACGCAGTGCGGATGCTGGTCGACGCCGTCGGTGAGCAGCCCGCCCTGGTCGAAGCCGACATAGCCCGGAGGCGCGCCGATCAGGCGCGACACGGTGTGCCGCTCCATATATTCCGACATGTCAAATCTAATCAGTTCGACGCCGAGCGAAGCGGCGAGCTGCTTTGCCACCTCGGTCTTGCCGACGCCGGTCGGGCCCGAGAACAGATAGCTGCCGATCGGCTTCTCGGGTTCGCGAAGGCCTGCGCGCGACAGCTTGATCGAAGCCGACAGCGCCTCGATCGCCTTGTCCTGCCCGAACACCACGCGCTTGAGCGTCGTTTCGAGATGTTTCAAGACCTCG
>DATBYN010000495.1:0-4810 GCA_036513695.1 Bradyrhizobium sp.
GCTTGCTTTCGGATTTAGTTGTGATTTATTCCAAACCGAAAGCAAAATCGCCAAAGTGAACAGGCGAACGTCGGGGGAAGCGTTTTTTGGATCGGATTTTCGACCTCGCAATCATTGGAGGTGGCGTCAACGGTTGCGGCATCGCCCGCGATGCGGTGGGCCGGGGCAATTCCGTTTTCCTCTGCGAAATGAATGATTTGGCCAGCGGAACCTCGTCGTGGTCGACCAAGCTCGTGCATGGGGGCTTGCGCTATCTCGAATATTATGAGTTCCGCCTGGTCCGCGAGGCGCTGATCGAGCGCGAAATCCTCTGGCAGATCGCCCCCCATATTATCCGCCCGCTTCGATTCGTGCTGCCGCATCATGCGGGCCTTCGCCCGGCCTGGCTGCTGCGGCTCGGGTTGTTCTTGTACGACCATATCGGCGGCCGGCATTTGCTGCCGCCGACGCGTTCGATCGATCTGACCAAGGACGAGGTCGGACAGCCCTTGATCGCCAACCGCTATACAAAGGGCTTTGAATATTCCGACTGCTTTGTGGATGACGCCCGCCTCGTCGTGCTCACCGCGCGCGACGCCGCCGATCGCGGCGCGGAGATCCACACCCGGACCCGCGCGGTCGAGATCCGGCAGGAGAGCAGGATCTGGAAAGTCACCGTCCAAAACACCTTGAGCGGCGAGCGCCGCACCATCAACGCCCGCGCGCTGGTCAATGCCGGCGGACCGTGGGTCGAAGACGTACTTTCGTCGGGCGCCGGCGTCAACGCGAGAGCAAAAGTGCGGCTGGTGCAAGGCTCCCACATCGTGGTGCGAAAGCTTTATGCACACGACCGCGCCTACATGTTCCAGAACAGCGACGGCCGCATCGTCTTCGTGATTCCCTACCAGAACGACTTTACCCTGATCGGCACCACCGACCGCGATTTCGATGGCGACCCGGCAAAAGTAAAGGCCTCGAGCGAAGAGATAAAATACCTCTGCGATGCCGTCAGCGAATATTTGGCAAAACCGGTCAAGCCGGAGGATGTGGTCTGGAATTACGCCGGCGTTCGCCCGCTGTATGATGACGGCGCCAGCGAGGCCAAAGCCGCCACCCGCGACTACGTGTTCGAGCTCGATACGCCCGGCGGCGCGCCACTGCTCTCGATCTACGGAGGCAAGATCACGACCTATCGGCGGCTTGCCGAGGAGGCGCTGGAACGCCTGTCGCCTTATCTGCGCAGCGCCATCGCGCGCAAGGGCTGGACCGCCAAATCGCCGCTGCCCGGCGGCGACATGGATGTGTCGGCAGTCGCGGCGCTGACCGCGGAACTCGTGCGCAACTATCCGTTCCTGAGCACCGCGCATGCCAACAGGCTGGCGCATGCCTACGGCACCCGCGCCACAAAACTGCTTGGCAATGCGAAATCCCTCGGCGATCTTGGCCGGTCGTTCGGCGCTACCTTGACGGAGAGCGAGGTCAGGTACCTGATGTCATCGGAGTGGGCCTTGACCGCCGAAGACATCGTATGGCGGCGATCCAAGCTTGGATTGCGATTATCAGCTGCCGAAATCGCCGCCATCGACGCCTGGATTGCCGCCCATCGCGTCCCGGTTGAAAGTCCCTTGCGTGAAGCAGGAGGGCGGACATGAGCGTTACGCTGCAAAACGTCACCCGGTCGGTCGACGGCATTCCGACCATTCGCGATGTCACGCTGACGCTTGAGCGCGGCACCTTGAGCGTGCTGCTCGGCCCGACCTTGTCGGGCAAGACCTCGATCATGCGGTTGCTCGCCGGTCTCGACAAGCCGACCACCGGCCGCGTGCTGGTCGATGATAAGGATGTCACCGGCTTCGATGTGCGCCAGCGTTCGGTGGCGATGGTGTACCAGCAGTTCATCAATTATCCGTCGCTCACGGTCTATGAAAACATCGCGTCGCCATTGCGGGTTCAGGGCAAGCCGCGGCTCGAAATCGAAAAGCGCGTGCAGGAAGCGGCAAAACTCTTAAAGCTTGAGCCCTATCTGAACCGCATGCCGCTGCAATTGTCCGGCGGCCAGCAGCAGCGCACCGCGATTGCGCGCGCGCTGGTCAAGGGCGCCGATCTGGTGTTGCTGGACGAGCCGCTTGCCAATCTCGATTACAAGCTGCGCGAGGAGTTGCGCACCGAATTGCCGCGCATTTTTGAAGCTTCAGGTGCGATCTTCGTCTATGCCACGACCGAGCCTTCCGAAGCGCTGTTGCTCGGCGGCAATACCGTCTGCATGTGGGAAGGCCAGGTTTTGCAGGCCGGCGAGACCCCAAGAGTCTATCGCCATCCCGATACGCTGCGCGTCGCGCAGGTGTTTTCCGATCCGCCGCTCAACATCGTCGGGATCGAAAAGAAAAATGGCTCGGTGCAGTATGCCGGCGGCGTGCAGGCGCCGGCGTCCGGACTTTATGCCGGCCTCGGCGACGGCTCCTACCGGGTCGGTTTCCGCGCCCATCAGCTTGAGGTCGCCAATGGCGTCGCCGGCCGGCATGCCTTTCAGGCGACCGTAACGGTGACCGAAATCACCGGCTCGGAAAGTTTCGTGCATCTCAATCGCGATGCCTCCAACTGGGTCGCCGTGCTGCACGGCGTGCACGAATTCCCGCCCGGGCATGTGCTCGACGCCGCGCTCGATCCGAATAATGTGTTTGTGTTCGACACCGCCGGCCGCCTGGTCGCGGCTCCGAGCGCGATGTGAGGGAGGTGCAGCATGGCCCGCATTGACCTCGTCGATCTCGCGCATTCCTACGGCGGCAATGCTGCCGCTCCCGAATCCTTCGCGCTAAAGCCGGTCTCGATGACCTGGCGGCAAGGTGGCGCCTATGCGCTGTTGGGCCCGTCCGGCTGCGGCAAGACCACGCTGCTCAATCTCATTTCCGGCATCGTCACACCGTCGCGCGGCCAAATCCTGTTTGACGGCGTCGATATTACGCCGCTGTCGACCCAGAAGCGCAACATCGCGCAGGTTTTTCAATTCCCGGTGATCTACGACACCATGACGGTCGGGCAAAATCTGGCGTTCCCGCTGAAAAATCGCGGCGTGCCGAAGGGCGAGATCGACTCGCGGGTCGCGGAGATCGCGCGCCTGTTGGATCTGACGCCGTTTCTCGACCGCAAGGCGACGCGGCTGACGGCCGATGCCAAGCAGAAGATCTCGCTCGGTCGCGGGCTGGTGCGGTCCGATGTCGCCGCCGTTTTGTTCGACGAGCCGCTGACGGTGATCGACCCCGAGCTGAAATGGCAGTTGCGCTCCAAGCTCAAGGCGCTGCATCGCGAGCTCGATTTGACCATGATCTATGTCACCCATGACCAGACCGAGGCGCTGACATTTGCCGATACCGTCGTGGTGATGCATGACGGACGCGTGGTGCAAAGTGGCACGCCGGCAGAATTGTTCGACAAGCCGGCACACACGTTTGTGGGCTATTTCATCGGCTCGCCCGGCATGAACATCGTGCCCGCCGAAGTGAGGGGCCGCGAGGCGCGCATCGACGGCCACACCATCGCGCTCGACCGCAGCTACGACGCGCTTCCAACCGGCGCGAAGATCGAGGTCGGGGTGCGTCCCGAATTCGTCGACGTCGCACCGCCGGCGCCGGGCCTGCTGTCGGCCAATATCGAGCGCATCGATGATTTGGGCCGCATCCGTTTCGCGCGCGTTCGGATTGGCGACGCCAAATTCGCCGCAAAAGTGCCGCCGGGATTTTCGATCGCTGATAGCACCGCCGGTCTCGTGTTCGATCCCTCGCATGTTCACGTCTACGCCGACAGCCTGTTGGTCGAGGGAAAAGCCTAATGGATAAAACCATCAACCAGAAGGCCTGGTTCCTGGTGCTGCCGGTGTTTCTGGTGGTGGCGTTCTCGGCTGTGCTGCCGTTGATGACGGTGGTGAACTATTCGATGCAGGACACTTTTGGCAACAATCAGTTCTTCTGGAACGGCGTCGGCTGGTTCAAGGAATTGCTCGATCCGTCGACTGATCTCGGCGGACGTTTCCTGGCCTCGCTCGGGCGCAATCTGTTTTTCTCTGCGGTGATCCTCGCGATCGAGGTGCCGCTTGGCATTGTGGTGGCGCTTTCGATGCCGCGCGAGGGCTGGACGGTCGCCGCCTGCCTCGTGATCCTGGCGCTGCCGCTGCTCATTCCATGGAATGTGGTCGGCACGATCTGGCAAATTTTTGGACGGCCCGATATCGGCCTGCTGGGCTATGTGCTGAACAGCTTGGGCTTCAATTACAACTACGTCTCCAACGATCTCGACGCCTGGGCCACCGTCATCGTGATGGATGTCTGGCACTGGACCTCGCTTGTTGCGCTGTTGTGCTACGCCGGGCTGAAATCGATCCCCGACGCTTACTATCAGGCCGCCCAGATCGACGGCGCGTCGCGCTGGGCGGTGTTCAAGGCGATCCAGCTGCCGAAGATGAATCGCGTGCTCTTGATCGCGGTGCTGCTGCGCTTCATGGACAGCTTTATGATTTACACCGAGCCATTCGTCGTCACCGGCGGCGGGCCGGGCAATTCGACGACCTTTATTTCGATCGAACTGGTCAAAATCGCGCTCGGGCAATTCGACCTCGGCAAGGCCGCCGCTTTGTCGCTGGTCTACAATCTGATCATCATCATCGTGTGCTGGGTGTTTTATACCGTCATGACCAATGCCGGCGCCGAGCGGCGGGTGGTCGACAAAAAGGGAGCCGAATAATGCATTCGATTCCTGGCCGCCGCCTCATTCTCTCGCTGTTTTTGATTTTCCTGCTGCTGCCGATCTATTGGCTGGTCAACATGAGTTTCAAGACCAA
>DATBYN010000496.1:0-3034 GCA_036513695.1 Bradyrhizobium sp.
CCATTGGCAATGCGGACGAACTCATTCTTGATCACGACCGCTTCGCCGACGCGCGCTTGCGCGTAAGCGGGATTGATTGCAAGCCCTGCAGCCCCGCAGATCAAGGAGAGAGAAATGACGCCGTTACGCCAATTCACTTCATAACCGATCGATTTATCCCGCCATCGCACCAGATAGCGCCCGCCCCTGATGTGGCAAATTTATCACAAGCTGCGCGTTACCAACCCGACGGTTAAGTGACCGCGAATGCGAAATGCCTTCAATGCGATGGACTCAAAAATTTGTCGCGCGCAGGCTCGATCCATGCAACGCCATCAATCCCTCGACATCGTGCGTGAAACACCTTCTGTTCGCGAAGATTCGGCCGCGCGGAACGTCATTATTGCCGTCATCATCTTCGTCGCCGCGCACCTCGCGCTTCTGGTCGGCGTGACGATTCCGGAGAAATTTGTTTTCGACGAAGTGCATTATGTGCCGGCCGCGCGCCAAATGCTCGAACCTGACATGTCCCAGCCGATGCTCAACCCGATGCATCCGCCGCTGGCAAAACAGCTGATCGCAATATCGATCCGGAGCTTCGGAGATGGTCCGCTGGGCTGGCGCTATCCGGCCGTGCTGTTCGGGTCGCTTGTGATCGTCGCGGTCTATCTCTGCGGCCTCGCGCTGTTTGCAAGCGAGGAAGCGGCGATCGCCTCAGCCCTGCTCGCCTTCTTCAACCAGATGGTGTTCGTGCAGTCACGGATCGCGATGTTGGATATTTTCGCGCTCGCCTTCAGCCTGTTCGCCGTTGCAGCGTTCATGCATGGTTTTCGCAAGCCACGGCCGCATCTGATGTTCGCGCTTGCGGGCCTCGCCTTCGGTCTTTCGGCCGCCTGCAAATGGAGCGGATTGTTCGCGCTCGCGACCGCTATCGTCATCGTCGCCGTGATCCGCCTGATGCAAGGCTGGGGCACGCGGTTTGCCGACGGCAATTCCGGCGATTGGTATCGCCCCGATCTATGGCCCGATTTCAGATTTTATCATTTTGCCGCGTGTTTCGTCGTCCTGCCGGTGGTCGTGTATCTCGCCGCCTTCATTCCGCTCTACGGCTTGTCGCTCCCCGATCTCTTCGAAGCGCAACGCCGGATTTTTAGCGATAACACCACGTCCGCGATTGCCGGCCACACTTATATGAGTCCGTGGCCGTCCTGGCCGTTTCTGGTACGCCCGGTGTGGTATCTGTTCGACAAGATCGGCGACGATGACATCGCCGCCATCGTGTTCCTCGGCAATCCGCTGGTGCTGTGGCCGGTGCTGCCGGCGCTCGCGGTTACCTTACGCGACTGGATCGTCACGCGCCGAGCCGACGCGTTCCTGGCGCTGTCGTTTTACCTCGGGCCTTATCTGGCCTGGGCGCTGCTGCCGCGGACGCTCGGATTTTTGTATTATTATTTGCCGTCGGCTACGTTCGCGAGCTTGGTGCTGGTCTACGTGCTGCGGCGTGGCCATCATCCGCGCTGGCTGCTATGGGCCTTCGTCGCGATGGCGTTCGCGGGTTTTGCGGCGATGCTGCCGATCTCGGCCGCATTCGTGGGAACGTCGCTGGAGACGTTCAACCGGCTGATGATCTTCCAAAACTGGATTTGAGGCCGCGATGAGTTTTCGCGGCCTCACGGGGGCTTGGTAAGCGTCAGAGCGTTTTCAAGCGAAGTGGAAACCGGTTCGCGTCAAGAAAACGCGTCAAATCAAGAATCTAGCTAGCCGTCAGAAGCTGAACCAGGAGATCCGGTTCCAGTGAATCCGGCTGTGGTAGAGATGCGGCCAGTAGATCGGGAACGGCTCCCAATAGGCGGTGCGATAGATGCCGTAGCGCCGGTGATGCCGGGCGTAGCGGCGGTGGCGCGGGGCGGGTTCGTCGGCGGCGGGCGGTGACGCCGGCTCGGCGGTCTTCGGTGCAATCGACGGACGCGGCACGCTCGCAGGCGCCTCGGTTGGCGTTGCGGCAGGTGCTGCTTGCGCCGCAGGCGCGGCGGTGTCTTCGGCGTAGCCGGGGAAGGTGGGGCCGATCACGAGCAGAGCTGCGACGGCAAGGCCAGTGAAATAGGTTTTCATGGAAATCATCCCTTTGATTTGAAGAATCGTCGTTCCGGGTTCGCTTTGCGCCCCGGAATGACGATTGTGAAAAATCACTTCGCCGGGGCGACGTCTGACGACGGGGCTGGCGTAGCAGCTTCCGGGGTCTTGGCGGGCGTCGGTTCCGTTGCCGGAGCCTGCGTAGCGTCTTCCTTGGCGGAGACGATGCGCGAGGTGTCCTTGTGGACCTTGGCAACCTTCACCGAGCGCTTGCCGTGGTAATAGCCGTAGCCGGGCGCCGAGACCGACACGCATGACGACGACCTGCAGCCGTCCTGCACATGCACGGTGACGCCGTCATAACTATAAGTGCCGGCGTGAGCCGAGGCGCTGATCATGAGAAGGCCAGCGGCAATAGCGAACTTTTTCATGGGTATCCCCTGTTTGAAAAATGAAGTCAGGCGGTTCGACCAGCGAGCCATCCGCCTGACGATCGGCTGGTCCGCGCACGCATGTTTTGGAAAAATCCACCTGCCGGATGCCGGCAGGCGGGAAAGCGTTGCAACGGTCACTTCGACGCGGTCTTGGTGTCCATGTTGACGACCTGGACGCGGCGATTGATCGGGTCCATCGGCGCGTTCGGATCCTTCGGCTTGGTCTTGCCATAGCCGACGGCAACGAGATCGGAGCCGGCGATGCCGAATTTTTCGGTCAGGTAACGCTTGATGGTCTCGGCGCGGCGCTCGGAGAGATCCTGGTTGTAGCCCTCGCTGCCGATCGCGTCGGTGTGGCCGGCGACCACGAAGGTCGAACCCTTGAGGTTGGCATTGGTGAGCGCCTGGCCGAGAGCCTGCACCGACGGCATCGAGGTCTGGGTGATCTTGTCGGAATTATAGTCGAACTGAATGTCGAGATCGATGTTCGGCTTGGTCGCCGCGATCTCGGCGATCTCTTCGCGCTCGCCGAGCGAGAGCGACCGGGT
>DATBYN010000497.1:0-3694 GCA_036513695.1 Bradyrhizobium sp.
CGCGCAGCAGGGTCTGGCGATCCACGTCACCGGGGCGAAAGACGGCGGCACCGCCCTATCGACCGGCCTCAGCTACGCCTGGCAGGATTCCAGCGACAACGGCCACACGTGGACCACCGTCGGCACTAATTCCAGCTACACGCCGGTTGCGGCCGACGCCGGCAAGTTGCTGCAGGTGACCGTGACCTATATGGACCCTGGCGAAAAGGAGAGTGTGACCGATTCCCTCGGCACGGTCGCACCGGCCAAGGAAGGCGCCGGGGCCACGCTGGAAATTGCAAGCGCGGCCATCTCCGGTGCAGCGACGCTCAAGATCGATGCGGGGGGGACCCTGCAGCTTGACCATGCGGACGCGCATAACGTGACCTTCGCCGGCCCCTCCGGCGAGCTGATCCTGCTGGACCCCGCGCATTTTACCGGCCAAATCGCCGGGATTACCGGAAGCGGCGAAGTGCTCGACCTTCGCGGCTTCGCCGCCGCGACGACGACGGCCAGTACCGGCGCGGGCAGCTATAACCATACGACGAATATCACGACGCTGACGGTGACAGACTCGTCGGACCACCGGACCGAGACTTTCAAATTGACGGGAGATTTGTCAGGCTCTGCCTGGACAGTTTCGAACGACCACAATGGCGGCGCCAATATCGTCGATCCGCCGGCTTCCGGCGGCCCGGCCGTGGCTGGCGTGGTCGCGCATGATCCCGGACCGGCGCCGAGCACAATCGTTGCAAGCGCCCCGAACCAGACATTGACCGGTTCCGGCGCCAGCGACAACTTTGTCTTCAACTTCGCCAGCGTCGGCCATGACACGGTAACCAACTTTCATCCGGAAACGGACACGCTTCAGTTCAGCAGTCCGGTATTTGCGAACGCGCAGGCGGCCTTGAGCGCAATACAGGATGACGGTCACGGAAACACGGTCGTTGCCCTGGATGCCCTCGATGCGATCACCTTGTCAGGGGTCCTCAAGGCGCAACTGCACGTTACCGATTTTCACTTCGTTTAGCGCGTCTGCCAGACGAAATCGGGCGCCTGCGCATTTTCGAGAAGACAACAAACGTGATCAATCCGCCCGGGCGTGATATCTGGATGGCATGAAACCCTTGCGGATATTGCGGCGTTGGTTCACGCGGACGTTCGGGTATGCGCGACTGGTGTGTCTGGCGCTATTAATCGGCTTTGCCGCACTGCGGATCGCCGATTTCGCTCCGATCGAAGAGATTCGCGTCAGAACCTTCGATACGTTCCAGCGCATTGATCCGCGCAAGAAGCTCGCGACCTCGCCGGTCGCCATTATCGATATCGACGAACCGAGCCTGGCGAAGCTCGGGCAGTGGCCGTGGTCGCGGACAAAGATCGCGGATTTGGTCGCCGACCTCACCAGGCTCGGTGCCGTCGTGATCGCCTTCGACGTCATCTTCGCGGAGCCCGACCGGCTCAACCCCGACGTTGCCGCCGATACATTCCGCAATCTCGATGAGGAAACCAAAGCAAAATTGCGGGCGCTGCCGAGCAACGATCAGGTGTTCGCCGATACCATGCGGCGTTCGCGCGTCGTGCTGGGCGAGTCCGGACTTGCCGAGGTCCAGGCCGAGCTCGACGAGACGCTTCCGGTGACAGGGCTCGCGATGCTGGGTGAAGAACCGCAGCGGTTCATGTTCACATTCGCGGGCCTGTTGCGCAATACCCAGGTGCTGGAGCAGGCGGCCGCCGGGCGCGGCCTGCTCACGATCAACCCCGAGCGCGACGGCATCGTCCGGCGGGTGCCGATGATCATGCTGGCCCAGCGCGTGACGATGCCGTCACTGAGCTTCGAAATGCTGCGGGTGATCACCGGTACCGACACCATCTTCATCAAGTCCGACCAGGCCGGGATCAAGAGCATCGGTGTAAAGGGTTTCCAGGTTCCGACCGACGCCAACGGCCAGCTCTGGGTGCATTTCGCCCGCCGCGATGCTTCACTGCTGATTCCGGCGGTGGACGTGCTCGAGGGCCGCGTCCCGCCCGAAAAGATCAAGGGCAAGCTGGTGCTGATCGGAACCTCGGCGGTGGGGCTTAACGACCTCAAGACCACGCCGGTGTCTCGCGCTATGCCGGGGGTCGAAATCCACGCCCAGGTGATCGAGAGCGCGCTGACCCACGCGGTGCTGTCGGAGCCGAACTATGGCATCGCGCTTGAATTTCTCGCCGCCATGGTGCTCGGAATCCTGGTGCTGATATTCGCGCCGCAATTCGGGCCGGTCACCCTCGTTGGCGTCGGCGCACTGTTCGCGACGCTGTTGATCGGAACGTCCTGGTATTTTTACGCACACTACCGGCTCCTGATCGATTTTACCTATCCGTTGATGTCGACGACCGCGATCTATCTGGCTCTCATCTTTTTCAGTTTTGTGCGGGAGCAGAAGCAGCGGAAACAGATTCGTATGCAATTTGCCCGGTACATGTCGCCCACGCTGGTCGAACAGCTCGCTCAATCGCCGGAAAAACTCGTGCTCGGCGGCGAGGAGCGCGAAATGACCATCATGTTTTCCGACGTACGCGGCTTCACCACCATTTCGGAGACCTTCAAACACGACCCTCAGGGGCTGACGCGCCTGATGAACCGCTTTCTGACGCCGCTCACCAATGCGATCCTGGCGCGCAAGGGCTATATCGACAAATACATGGGCGACGCCATCATGGCGTTCTGGAACGCGCCGCTCGACGACGGGCAACATCAGCTCAATGCCTGTGAGGCCGCGATCGACATGCTGGAGCGGATCGACGAGCTCAACGAGGTGCGCGCGTACGAGGCCAAAGAAGGCGGCCATCCCTACATTCCGCTCAACGTCGGCGTCGGGCTCAATACCGGCGCGTGCGTGGTCGGCAATATGGGTTCTGACCAGCGATTCGATTATTCCGTGCTCGGCGACAGCGTCAATCTCGCCTCGCGCCTGGAAGGACAATCCAAGGAGTATGGATTCCCGATCATCGTCGGCTCCAAGACCGCGCTCGCGGTCAAGGACAAGTTTGCGATCCTCGAGCTCGATTTCATCATGGTCAAGGGCAAGAAGGAGCCCGAGGTCATCTATGCCATCGCCGGCCGCGAGGATGTCGCACAGTCCGGCAGCTTCCAGCGCTTGCGCAACCTCACCATCGAGATGCTGGCGTGCTATCGCAGCCGCGACTGGGAGGGCGCGCTGGCCGCGATCGAGCGCGGCCGCAAGACCGACGACGCGCACGCGCTCGAATATCTCTATAATCTGTATGAGGCGCGAATTAAGGGATACCGGAAAAACCCGCCGCCGGAAGACTGGAACGGCGCCTTCGCGTTGTTGACGAAGTAGGATGGGTTGAGCCGTTGCGAAACCCATCAGACGTATCGGCAAAGATGATGGGTATCGCAAGAGCTCAACCCATCCTGCGCGGGCTAGACTCTAGGTCAAGCCCTCCGGTGTCGTCCCGGCCTTGAGCCGGGACCCATAACCACCGATGCCTGTGTTGCGCCGCGCTGGGGCTACAGCTCTATCCTCAGCTAAGAGCGGTGGTTATGGGTCCCGGCGTACGCCGGGACGACAGCGAAATTCACTCCACCCCGATCGTCGTCAAATCCTGGAACCAGTGCTGCGCCTGCACAAATTTCTTGATTCGGGGCGACAGCGCGTGCGGATTAGTGTCGTGCACCACCCACACCAGCACGGCGTCATCGACG